>NZ_JBHTSL010000009.1:119880-127529 GCF_042795115.1 Arthrobacter sp. NPDC056493
TCGCGCGGTCAAATTGTGGCCCCCTCCACCGCGGGGTCGGGCCGCCCCTGGCACTGGGGTGCGGGTGGGGGGTGTTGGGGGGGGCCCGGTCTGTTTCGCCGCTGCCTGTCGAGCAGCGGCGAACACGCGTCCGTTTGCTGTGCCCTGTTACATGCCGGGGATCTGCTGGGCTTCGTGAACCTCGATTTCGCATCCGCCGGGCATGGTCAGGTGCGGGTGCTGCTTGGCGAGTTCAACGGCCGCCTTGAGGCTTTCCGCTTCGATGATGCTGTATCCGACGACCTCGCGCTGACTCGGAGCGGTGGCTCCGCCGGGGGAAACGCGGACTCCATGGGTAAGCGGGCTTCCGAAATCAATGAGGCCCTCGCCGACCTTGGCGCCCCAGGCGTTCCACTGTTCCATGACGGCAGCCATGTCTTCCGGAGCCGCCGGCGCGGCCTCGGCCGGGGTCGAAGGAGCGTGGTAGATGAAGACAAACCGGGACATGTCATTCCTGCTTTCGGGTCGGTTTGGTGAGTGGGTTGCTGGCGTGAGGGGGAGAGTCAGGCGGCGACGGTCCGGCCGGTGAACGCGATCAGGCGTTCGAGGCTGCCGGCGGTCTCCGCGACCGGCTGGGCGGGGGCGAAGCTGCCGTTGGCCCGGACCTGATCGGAGATGGTCTGCTGGGCCAGCCCTTCAACGTAGTCGGTGACGACGTCGGAGGCGACGACTTCCTGTCCGGTGGCCGTGGCGAAGTCCCATGCGTGCACGAGCAACTCGAGGTTGAGGATGCCGGCGACCATGGTGGCCGGCAGTTCGGCGAAGCCCATGTCGACGGCGCCCTCGATGCCGCGGCGGCTGAAGGCTTCCAGCGAGACCTGGGCGAGCCCGGCGATGCGCACCTCAGGGGTGGCGTCCGTGTCGTCTGACAGCTCTGCTCCGAGGGCGCCGCCGATGTGCTGCAGTGAACCGGCCAGGTGATCCAGGAGCTCATGGGCGGTGAACGATTCACAGGGAGTTGCCTTGTCCCGGTCCGCCGGGGTGAGCTTGCGCAGCACGCCGAGCAGTACTGCGAGGGATGCCTCGGCGCAGTTGAGGTGATCGATGGGGTCCGGGGCGGCGGCCCACGCGTCCGGTCCGGCGCCCGAATCCGTGGATGTTTCTGCGACCAGGCGCTCGAGGTAGTGGTTCCAGCCTTCGGCGTGTGCTGCGGCCTGGTCGGGTGTGAGTCCCTCGTGGACCAGGCGCAGTGTGGTGCCGTCGGCGTCGGGCTCGAGTGTGATGGTCACGGTGGACGCCCCGGGTTCCAGGTCCATGCCGGTTTCCCAGCCCCAGGTGAACACGATGCGCTTGCCCGGTTCGATCTCCTGGAAAGTGCCGGCTGCGTGATGGCCGGGCGTGACGGTCCAGCGGTATTCCCCGCCGACCCGAAGGTCCACCCGGGCTGCAACTGTCTGCCAGCGGCGCAGACGCTCCGGCTCGGTGATGAGCGCAAACGCCTCGTCGGCGCTGACCGGCAAATGGATGGTCTTGTCAAAGCTCATGTGAACAGTTCCTTCGTTGAATCGAAACGGTGGCTAGGTAGCGTGATGCTGCGGGGGAGCCGGGCGGTCCCTGGCCAGGGAAGCGGCGTCCGCGGCCAGGAGATCCAGTTCATGGGTCCAAAATTGCTCGACCAGTTCGCGGAGCCTGGCCATGCCCTCCGGGTTGAGTTTGTAATACCTGTTGCGGCCGACTTTACGGGCGGACACAAGAGCGGCCTGTTCCAGCAGCAGCAGGTGTTGTGACACCGCGGAGCGGCTCACCGTGAAATGGGCGGCCAGTTCCCCGACCGACTGTTCATGGTCGGCCAGAAGATGAAGCAGGCGGCGCCGGTTCGGTTCCGCAGCAATCTCCAAGGCATCCAACACAGAGAATACGTTAGTGGCTGCTAACGTATTTAGCAACAGGGTCGTGACGAAAGGCTGCGGATGAACGGTGTGGGTGGGACGTGTTGGGAAGGCGCTCAGGCTCCTGTACTTTCGATTTCGCGGCAAGGCCCTCCCTGTCACATTCCGTAGCGCGGCGGTGTCCTATGTTAAACAACGGATCTCTTGATGGGAGTTGAAAATGTCATCGCGTCGCGTGGTTATCATCGGAGCCGGGTATGCCGGGGTTATGGCGGCGAACAGGCTCGCCGGGCGCAGGCAGCCGGACGACCTGAATGTCACTGTGGTCAACCCGGGTGCAGACCTTATCCAGCGGATCCGGTTGCATGAGGTGGCTGCGGGGAGCAGGGCAACGGCGCAAGTACCGATGAGATCGGTCCTGAGCGGGCGTGCGGAGTTCATTGAGGACAGCGCCTCGCGGATCGACCCCGTCAACCGCCACGTGTATTTCTCAAGCGGCCGCGAACCTATCGGCTATGACACGTTGCTCTACGCCGTCGGCAGCGGCCATACGTCGGCGGACGTGCCGGCAGGGGCGCATGGGTTCGGCGATGCAGAATCCGCCAGCCGTCTACGGGCCAGGCTTTCGCAACTGGATGAGGGCGCTGCCGTCAGCATCGTCGGTGCCGGCCTGACCGGCATCGAGCTAGCTGCAGAAATAGCCGAGCAGTATCCGCGGTTGCACGTTCGGCTCATTTCCCGCGGGATCATCGGCAGCGACCTGTCCGGTTCAGGCCAACACGCGGTGCGGAGCAGGCTTGCGGCGCTGGGTGTTGAAATTCTGGAAAATACAGACGTGCAATGGCGCGATGACTCGACGCTGACGACCTCAGGCGGGTACATTCTGACCTCCGACTGCGCGGTCTGGGCGGCGGGATTCCGCGTGCCGGGCCTGGCGCGGGACAGCGGGCTGCCCACCGACGCAGAAGGCAGGCTCATCGTCGACGAGTCGTTGTCCTGTCCGGAGTATCCGGAGATCTTCGGGGCCGGCGACGCTGTCCGGGTCCGGACTCGGTCGGCGGCCACCTGCGGATGAGCTGCGCGACGGCTTTGCCGCTGGGCGCACATGCGGCGGACAGCATGATCGCCCGCCTGCAGAACCGGCCCGCGGCTGCGCTGTCGGCCGGTTTCATGTTCCGCTGTATCAGCCTGGGCCGCAGGTCGGGGCTCATCCAGACCGTTGCCGCTGATGACCGGCCACGGCAGTTTGTCGTTCAGGGCCGTCTTGCAGGGCTTGCGAAAGAGCAGGTGTGTCGAATGACGCTGTCCTGGATTCGGGGCGAGCGTCGCCGGAGCGGTTCGTTCAGGTGGCCCAAGGGCCCGCTGCCAGCCGACGTCGCCGTGCCGGTGGAAGCCAGGTAAGGCGGTGGGATCGGCAACCGTCTTCGAAGAGCACCGCTCCCTGCTGTTTACCATTGCCTACGAAATCACCGGAAGCGTCACAGATGCCGAGGACGTCCTCCAGGAAAGCTATCTGAGATGGTCCGCCGTGGACGCTGACGGCATCCGGAATCAGCGGGCATACCTGGCCAAAACCGTGACCCGCCAGGCGCTGAATTCCCTTCGGGCAACTCAACGGCGCCGGGAAGACTACATCGGCCCCTGGCTGCCGGAACCCGTGGTGACACTGCCCGATGTTGCCGAGGATGCCGTACTGGCTGACGCGGTCTCCTTCGCCATGCTCGTCGTCCTCGAGAGCCTGTCCCCGGACGAACGGGCCGTCTTCGTCCTCCGCGAGGTCTTCGACTTCCCGTACGCCGAGATCGCCGACGCTACCGGCAAGTCACCGGCGGCCGTTCGCCAGCTGGCTAGCAGGGCCAAAGCGCATGTGCAGGCGCGGCAACCACGCTTCGAAGTGGATGCACAGCGGCAAAAGGCGGTCACCGACCGGTTTATCTCAGCGACCCTTGGGGGTGACGTCCAGGCGCTCATGGATATCCTCGCGCCCGGGGCCGTCCTCCTGTCCGACGGTGGCGGAAAGGTCTCGGCGGCGCGCAGGCCTGTTGTCGGTGCGGACCACGTCGCCCGCTTCCTGCTTGGTATCGCCACGAAACCCATTCCCGACATGCGTGTAGAGATGTCGTCACTGAACGGGATGCCGGCCATTCTGATTTACAGCGGAGCTGTTGTCGATCTGGCCATCATGGTGGAGTCCGACAATGACCATGTGACCGGCCTGTACCTGGTCCGGAACCCGGACAAGCTCGGCGCGGCCACCACGTCCCGACAGCTCAGCCGCTGACGGTTCGTGTGGCCGGGGCGTGACGTTACCCGGCCACACTGAATTGGCCGCCGGCCAGTAACTGCGCGGCAGCTTCATTCCGGTCTCGGCCACGACCTCGCGGAGCTGCTTCGGGTAGTCGGTGAGCAGCCCGCCGCCGGTGGCGACCATGGCCCGCGTGGTGTGGGAGCGGCCGACCATGTCTTTGGTGATGTACGGGATGTAGTTGGCATCATCCACGGTGCCGTTCTGGGGTGTGCCGTGCACGGGGAAAATGGGCCCAGCCACGGGGACTTGCCAGGCTGGCCGGCCTGCAGGAAGTCGTTATTGGTCAGTGGCCGCCAGAGTCCGGGGTGCCTGCTGCCGGACGGGGCGTAAAGGCGCGCAAGTCGAAGCGTTCGATGGAAACCGGGTGCCGCATGGTGGCGGCCTTGATGTCGCCGAAAGGTACCGCCTGACGGCGGTGGCGACGTTCTTTCCGGCGGTCGAGGCGATTCGTCGTGTCCGTACTGGTGCTCGCTTTCGGACCCGTCGAACTCTACACTGGGGGCCGAAGCAACAGCGGGCCCTTTGCCCCGGTCACGGCCGGATACGTGGGAGACAGTTTGCTGGACCCCCGGACTTGGCTGCGGCACAAGGGGGTTGCTTCGTATGACCGACACATCCGCGCCGTCCAAGTACAGTACGGTCGAGATGTCTTGCAGGGGTTCAAACCCATTGCCTGTCGCCGAGGGCCAGGTTCCTTCTGAACGCCCACAAGCTCAGATTAGCGACCAGGGCGGGGGCTCTCCTTGAGGGCAAATGCTGCGCTTTCCGTGACCGCGCCTATCGCGGAAAGCGTCGCACCGGACGGTGCGGAGTATCCAACCTCAGCGGCAGGGTCTGCCACCGCTGATGCGGGGACCTGGACCTGCACGCCCCCGGACGGGCAGGGAACCGGAAGACGTCCGTTTTCGGGAGCGGCCCTAGCCATCGCGGTGGGCCATCGGGCCTGCGCCCGCACGACGCCGGATGCCCAGACCATGCGCTGGTCGGCTCCGTTGTAGTAGCCGATCCGGAAGGCTTGGATGTTGATGCTGCCCAGGGTGGAGTCGACGTCGAGGTCCACAGTCCGCCGCCGGGGCGTGGACGCGTACTGGCCCAGGAATCCATCCAGCGTCGTCGTCGACGACCAGCGTGTCGGGACCTGGTCGCTGGGAGTGCCGGGTCGACGGTTTTCCTTCGCCACATCTAACACGCTGAGCGAACCCGGCCCCGCCGCCGACGCAACACCGCGGGCGGGACTGGTGGCGCCGCCGCCTGTACGCGGATATTCCAGTGGCGTCAGGAAGGAAAGGGCCAGGCAGAAAATTGTCAGGAAGGAAAGCGCAAAACCCGCTCTGACTGCGATGCGGCGCCGGACGTCTGACTGCTTCCCGGTCATGTTGCCAGTGATCATTCTCCCGGGCCCCGTTGAGGGGGCGCGCGCAAACGCATGAACTGCCCGGACTTCCAAACCTCTACGGACCGCCAGTTGCCTCAGGCTTTGGAGGGCGAGATATCCTTTCCGGGGGCCGGAGGGCTGAATATGTCAACCTGATTCAGGACCACTTAGACGGCTTGGTTCAGGGCCACCTTGGATCCAAGCTGAGCAACATGTCAGTGTCCTTCCTGGCCCTATTGGTCTCATCATGGGCCTGCACTCTGAGCCGACGGTGAGACGTCGCTGAGACTCTTCTCATCATGAGCCATTGGAACGCTTGCGCTCCGGGGGAGCACGCCCGGTTGGGCTCCGGTGCGGTGCTTTGGCAAGATTCCCGCTTGGGGACCGGGCTGAAGCGAAGGACAAGTTTTGCGGTCTCCCGGGCACTGCATGCGGTTGGCCAGTTGCGGGAACACCGGAGACATCATTTGCGTTGCAGTTCCGTCAGGCAAAACGCCCGAGAGAGAAGGACCGAAGTGGCAACGGATTACGACGAGGTACGCTCCGACGTTAAGGAGTCCCAGGACCGTTCGCTGGAGGCTCTGCAATCGGCTAACGCCCCGGATGCGCGGAGCGTCGTCCGCGAGCTGGACGAAACCGATGCGCTGGATGAGGCCATGACCCCGGGCGGGGAGTTCGTCGCCGAGGAACTGATTGTTCAGGTGGTTCCCCAGGCCAAGGATGAGTTCACCTGCTATTCCTGCTTTCTGGTCCGGCACAAGTCCCAGCTCGCACGGGTAAAGGATGGCCACTCATATTGCATCGAGTGCGAGGGATAAGGGCGACACTGGATGCTGGGCAGCAACGGCAACCGTAACATCTGGATGCAGTTTGCCGTTCCGTCATCGCTCGGAATAGCCTCCCGCAAAGCGAGGGTCCAAGCCAGTGCCTCCCGACAGGGCGGCCAAGCACTGCACCGAAGGCCTGTCTGGTTACTACGCCTCATCATCGGCACGGCGAGTGCCCGGATGGGCTTTCGGCCTCCGGCAGCTTTCCGGCTGCTGCGGGCGCAGAGAATCCCGGCCGACCAGCCCGGAGCGCCGTTGGCCCACGGCGCAGGAACGTCCGTTTACTTGACGGTCAGAGCCCCGTGCATGTTCGCATGGTACGCGCAATGGAAAGGATAGGTTCCGGGTTTGGACGGAGCCGTGAACGTGGCCGTCCCGCCGCCCTGAGCTTCTGCATCGAACGCCGATCCTTCGTCCGCTGTCACGGTATGATCAGCGGAATCCATGTTTGTCACCGTCACCGTCGCGCCTGGGGAGACAGAGGCGGGCGTTTGGTAAGAGAAGTCTTTGATCGTGATAGCCGTAGCCGAAGCCGCCGGACCGGAGTCGGTCGCGGTCCCGGATGCCGGCATCGACGACGACGGGCCTGTTGACGTGCTCCCAGCTGTCGGGCTCACCGTCGCAGATGGAGTGCTGCTGCCGGAGCTGCATCCCACCGTTCCGCACAGCATCACCACTAATGCCAGGGTGGCCACCGCGTGACCTGTTGACATGGGCCACCGTCCTCAGATGTACGTGAATTTCATGTGCTTCATTGTGCTCCCTGGCGACTGCAAGGCCAAGGTGCAGGCTGCAAGCACCTCGACGTGATCATCGACCCTGTCGGGCCCGACGGGACGGCCAATGCCAGGTGGCGCTCTACGGGCGCCAGACCGTCAACTCCCGCGGCCGTCACGAACTTGTCCGCTCGAAAAAATTCGGACGCCCTTTGGGGTCGTCGTCTGCACCCAGCCCGACCTCCGCAGAAGCTGAATGGATCTGGGACACCATCTGGCGCTCCCACGCCGTCTCTGAACAAGCCCAGCACCTCCGCCGCGCTACGGGCGCGCGGGCAGGGCATGTGGACGCTTCCCAACTATCTCGGCAGCCCTGAGATGCCTCTATCTGGCGTCTCGTGCACTGGACCTGATCGGCAGGGCACGCGGCCACACGCTGGAAGCCGGTGATCCTGTTTGTTGTTTGGGTGTTGGTGTGATTTGGGTCTCGTGGTGAGTGGTGTGTTTTTGGGGGTGAGCGGTGTGGTGGGGTGGTCGGGCGGTTGTGTCTGGTTG
>NZ_JBHTSL010000010.1:0-927 GCF_042795115.1 Arthrobacter sp. NPDC056493
ACAACCATTAGGTCGAGGACCCCAACCACCAGGTTGGGGTCCTCCCGCATTTAACACCGGCTTAGCCGCATTCCACCCCAGGCCCCGACAGGCACAACCAACGGGCCCAGTCCCCGAACGCTCCATCACATCCCGCAGCGTTTCCCCAAACGCTCCATCACGTCCTGCGGGTTTCCCCCAAACGCTTCCGCAGATCCCCGCCAGGGATGCGGAAGCGTCGGGGGTGAGGCGGCAGGATCTGACAGAGCGTCGGGAGGGAAGCGGCAGGATCTGATGGCGCGTCCGGGCGGAGCCGCCCAAACGGGAGCGAAGATCCGGATAGGAGGCCGCTTTTGGCTGGAAATCGTTGAAATACCGGTGATTTAGGTCAAAAAGTCGCGGAAACACGCGGAATTTATCCCCCTCACGGGTGCAAGCTGGTAAGTTTTCGAACAGTGGCTTGCACGCACGCCGCATGCAGGCTCCAGAATCAAGAGCGTCCAGGAGGACATACATGGCTAAGAACCGTAGTGAACTTGTTTCAGAGGTAGCGGGTAAGGCCGGCACCAGCCAGGCAGCCGTCAACTCCGTGCTCGATGCACTGTTCGAGGTTTTCGAATCTTCTGTCGCCGCCGGCGAGAAGATCACCATCCCGGGCTGGCTTGCAGTTGAGCGCACCGACCGCGCAGCCCGCACCGGCCGCAACCCGCAGACCGGCGAAACCATCCAGATTGCCGCCGGCCACAGCGTCAAGCTGACCGCAGGCTCCAAGCTGAAGGCCGCTGTCTCCAAGAAGTAGTCTTTTGGCAGCTCAGAGGAGCGGGGCCCCCCCGGGTTGCGGGCCGCGTGGGTTTTTACCCGGGTTTGCCAAAAAACCCCACGCGCCCCCCAGGGGGCGGGGGGGGGGCAAAGATATGTTGGCCGAGCAGCGAAACCCCAAAACCCCGG
>NZ_JBHTSL010000010.1:937-127447 GCF_042795115.1 Arthrobacter sp. NPDC056493
CCATGCTGACGGCGGCTTAACCAATTACGTCGTCTTTGGCCCGCTCCGTGGCGCGCCAACCCGAGGGTTGCCGCTCCTCTTGCTTTTAACCCTGGATTCGCCAAAACCCTCGATTCGCCGCCTTGGCGACGGTAGCGGACAATGGATAGGTGCCCTCAGCAGCAAAACCCCTAACCCCGCAACCCGCGCCCGATTCGGGCATGCGGGCTACTGACAGCGCCTTCGGCATTCAGCGTGCCTGGCAGCTGGCCGGTCTCGGTGCCCTCTTCCTGGGACTGGTGGCCGCGTTGCTGTTCTCCGGGGCGGCGGCCGCCCGCGAGGTTTCCGATCCCGGCGCGCTGGTCCGTTGGGGGCTGCCCGTCAGCAAGGCCATCCATAACGTCTCCCTGGCCACGGTCATCGGCGGACTCATCTTCGCCGCGGGCATCCTGCCGCACAGGCTGGGAGATGCGCGGTCGAAGGATGCCGACGCCCCCGAGCACCCGGCCTTCACCCGCGCCCTGGCCATCGCGGCTGCAGCGGGCGTGGCCTGGACGCTGTCCGCCATCGCCGTCCTGGTGCTGACGTACTCCGACGTGGCTGGCCAGGGCATCTCCGGCGACGCCGAGTTCACCCGTGCCCTCGTGTACTTCATGACGGACATTGAAACTGGGCGCGCCTGGCTGGCCGTGACGATTATTGCCGCCGTGGTGACAACCGCCCTCTTCGGGGTCCGTTCGCTGACCGGTCTCGCGTTTACGCTGCTGCTGGCAGTGATCGGGTTGATTCCCACCGCCCTGATCGGCCACTCCGCCAGCTCCAGCGACCACGAAGGTGCTATCAACTCGCTGGGCCTGCACCTGGTGGGGGTCAGCGTCTGGGTGGGCGGCATCATCCTGCTCGTGCTCCTCTCCGGTAGCCTTGCGCCTCGTAACTCTGCCCGCAGCGGCCAGGCGTCCGCGCCCGGAAGCCAGGACATCACCGAACCCGTCCTCCGCCGGTTCTCCTCGCTCGCAGGCTTCGCCTTTGCGCTGGTGTTCGCATCGGGCATCGTCAACGCGAGCATCCGGGTGACCAGCTGGGCTGACCTGTTTGGCTCGGCCTACGGGCAGCTGATCCTCGCGAAGACGGCCGCAGCACTGGTACTGGGCGGAATCGGCTTCATGCACAGGCAGTGGGTCATCCCGCAACTGGCACGCGCGGGGGCGGCCATGTCCGCGCGGCGCGTCCTCTGGCAGCTGATTCTGGCCGAACTCCTGATCATGGGAGCCACGTCCGGCATCGCCGTCGCACTGGGCCGCTCCGCCCCGCCCGAACCCACCACCTACGCCCCGGACGCTTCTCCGGCCTTCATCCTCTCCGGTTACGAGCTGCCCCCGGAACTGACGCCCGCACGCTGGTTCACCGAGTGGCGCCTGGACTGGCTCTGGGTCGCCGTCGCAGTCTTCGGCCTGGTGTCCTACCTGCTCGGCGTGGCCAAGGTCCGCGCACGCGGGGACAAATGGTCCTGGTTCCGCACTACGAACTGGATCATCGGCCTGGTGGTGCTGACCTACATCACGTCGGGACCGCCGTCGGTATACGGCCGCGTCCTGTTCTCGGCGCACATGGTGGATCATATGGCCCTGACCATGGTGGCCCCGATCTTCCTGGTGCTCGGCGCCCCCGTGACGCTGGCGCTCCGGGCACTTCCGGCAAGGAGGGACGGGTCCCGTGGCCTCCGGGAATGGCTCCTGCTGTTCGTGCACTCGAAGTTCTCGCAGGTGGTTACCCACCCGCTGTTCGCGGCCGCCAACTTCGCCGGCTCCATCGTGCTGTTCTACTACTCGGACGCCTTCAGCCTCGCGATGCGGGAACACGTGGGCCACGAGCTGATGAACCTGCACTTTGCCCTGACGGGCTACATCTTCGTGCTCAGCATGATCGGCACCGACCCGCTGCCGCGACGCGCGCCGTACCCCTTCCGGCTCCTGCTCCTGCTGGCCACGATGGGCTTCCACGCGTTCTTCGGCGTAGCCATCATGGGCGGCACCAACCTGCTGGCCGCCGACTACTTCGGCAACCTTGGCCGCACCTGGGGAGCCTCGGCCCTGCTGGACCAGCAGATGGGCGGCGCCGTGGCCTGGGGCATTGGCGAAGTGCCCACACTGCTGGTGGCGATCGGCGTCGCCATCATGTGGTCAAGGTCAGATGAACGCGAAACCCGGCGCACCGACCGGGCCGCGGACAGGAATAACGACGCCGATCTCACCGCTTACAACGATATGTTTGCCAAATTGGCCGAACGCGACGCCAAGCTGGCTGAACGCAACTCAAAGCTGGAAGGACGCTGATGAGCGAAACCGTACGCACCCACCTCCGGGTCCGCGCCTCCGAACTGGTGGGCCGCAACTGGCTGAACACCGGCGGCAAGTCCTTGGACCTGGAAGCCCTGCGCGGCAAGATCGTGCTCCTGGACTTCTGGACCTTCTGCTGCATCAACTGCCTCCACGTGCTTGACGAGCTCCGGCCGCTGGAGGAGAAGTACTCCGACGTCCTGGTCACCGTGGGCGTGCACTCTCCGAAGTTCGAGCACGAAGCCGATCCTGTCGCGCTGGCCGCCGCCGTGGAACGCTACGAAATCCACCACCCGGTCCTGGACGACCCCGAGCTGGAAACCTGGAAGGCCTACACGGCCCGCGCGTGGCCCACTCTGGTGGTCATTGACCCCGAGGGCTACATCGTGGCGCACCTGTCGGGTGAAGGCCACGCTGACGGCCTGAGCGTGCTTATTCCCGAGCTGATCGCCGAACACGAGGCGCGCGGCACCCTGCACCGCGGCAACGGCCCGTACGTGGCCCCGGAGCCGACGTCGGGAACCCTGCGGTTCCCGGGCAAGGCCCTCTACCTGCCCGCCGGCCGGGGTTCGGCATCGGCGTCAGGCGAAGAGCCCGACGCCGGCACCTGGCTGGTCACCGATACCGGCCACCACCGCGTCCTGGAACTCGACACCGATTTCCAGACTGTGCTGAGCACCTACGGCTCCGGGGACAAGGGCCATGCCGACGGCCCCGCCGGCGTCGCCCGGTTCAACGAACCTCAGGGTCTTGTCCTGCTGCCGGAAGACGTGGCAGCGAAGACGGGCTACGACGTCGTAGTTGCCGACTCCGTCAACCACCGCCTGCGTGGGCTGTCGCTCGCCGACGGAACAGTCACGACCCTCGCCGGAAGCGGCGTGCAGCGGCTCCTCGAGACCGGGCCCGCCCGCGTGGACGAGGACGCCGCCGGCTTTACGGGGCGCCTGGGGGACCACCCCCTGAATGTTGCGCTCAGCTCGCCATGGGACGTCGTCTGGTCCAGCAAGCTGAACGCCGTGGTGATCGCCATGGCCGGCGTGCACCAGATTTTCAGCTTCGAGCCGCTCACCGGCGATGTCTCGATCGTCGCCGGCAACGGACTGGAAGGTCTGCTGGACGGGCCCGCCCACGAGGCCTGGTTTGCGCAGCCGTCCGGTCTGGCCGAGGACGCCAACGGAAATATCTGGGTGGCCGACTCCGAGACCTCTGCCCTGCGCAAGCTGGTGATCGACGACGCCGGAACGGTCACCGTTGAATCAGCCGTGGGCAAGGGCCTCTTCGACTTCGGCTTCCGCGACGGCGAGGCGTCCGCGGCGCGCTTGCAGCACCCGCTGGGTGTCACCGTGCTGCCGGATGGCTCCGTGGCGATTGCCGACACCTACAACGGTGCTGTGCGCCGCTACGACCCGGCCGCCGGCACCGTGTCCACGCTGGCACGGGGTCTGGCCGAGCCATCGGACGTGATTGTCGACCACACCCAGGTGGCGGGCTCCGAGCCGCTGCTGGTGGTGGTCGAGGCGAACAAGCACCAGCTCGTGTACGTGCCCATCCCCAAGGAAGCGCAGCAGGTGGACGAGGGCGCCTCCCAGACGCACCGGCCCAAGAGCCCTGTGGCGCCCGGTCTGCTGGAGCTCACGGTCCGCTTCACGGCGCCCACCGGCCAGAAGCTCGATGACCGCTGGGGCGACCCCACGCAGCTGAAGATCTCCTCCACGCCGCCGGGGCTGCTTGTGTCCGGCGGCGGCACCTCCGTGGGCCTGCTCCGCACGCTGGAACTGGCCTCCGACGTCCCGGAGGGCGTGCTGCACATTACGGCCCGGGCTGCTGCCTGCGACGGTCCGGAAACCGAGGACGGCGAGATCCCGGACCACGCCGCCTGCCACCTCTACCAGCAGGACTGGGGCATCCCCGTGGTGCTGCAGGCCGACGGCGACACCGACCTGGTGCTGGACCTGCGCGGCATGGACTAAGGTCCACCGCGCTACAGCTGACGCCCGGCTGAAGTGGCCCGGTTTTCCGTTCTAGCGATGCGAAAGCCGGGCCGTCGTCGTCGGTCTGGGGTCCAAAACTGGGCCTGCCCAGCCGCCGGGGAGCGGCGGTTATTCACATGGATCAGGTAGAGCCTGACACGGGAGTCCTGCAGCAGGCAGGGTGGTCGTGTGGACCCCGCGTACATCATCAAATCCGCTGGCGGAGTGCTTCTGACTCGGGACGTGCTGGCCAGGGGTGCTTCGCAGACAAGTATCCGCCATGCTGTCCGCAGCGGTGCGGTCTTGCGGGTTGGGCGCGGGCTGCTTGCCGTGGCCGGGGCGGACCCCGAGCTTGTGGCGGCCGGACGCGTGCGTGGCCTCCTGACGTGCGTATCAGCCGCTCCGAGGTTCGGCCTGTGGCAACTCCGTCCGGCAACGCAGCCCCATTATTGGCACAGCAACGGCCGGGCGGCAGAGGGTTGTGTCAGTCACCGACTTGCCCTGACGCAGCAGAGACGCCACGGAACCGTCGCCGCGCTCCCGGATGTATTGCTCCAATCCCTGCTCTGCCTGCCGCCCCTGGAATCGCTGGTGATGGTGGAGTGCGCCTACAACCGCGGAGACATCGACCCCACGTTCCTGCGCGGGCACCTCGCTGGCAACCGTTGCGGGAAGGCGCGGGACGTCCTGGCAAGGGTGGAACGGGGCTCCGATTCACTGCTGGAGACTCTGGCCCGCGTTCTGTTCCGGGATGCGGGGATCGCCACCGAAACCCAGGTTTGGCTCGATGGGATCGGAACAGTGGACTTCCTGCTGGAAGGCTTCCTCATCGTCGAGCTCGACGGCGTCGCCTTCCACCTAGAGTCGCGGCAGTTCAAGAAGGACCGGCGGCGGGACAATGCCGCCGCCGTGCGGGGGCTGCCGGTCCTCCGCTTCTTCTACGACGACGTCGTTCACGCCCCGGAAGCCATGTTGGCGCAGGTACGGGAGGTCCTGAACCGTGGTTCATCGCGCTGGCCGCAGCCGGAGCAGCCCGGTTTTGGGCCTTACCGGCGGTCACTGAAGCCTTGAAACCGGGGATCGGACGTCGAAGATGGGCCAGTCCAGCCGTTCCAGCGTATTGCGGCAGCCCCTGGAGAGCGCAGCCCTAGAAGGTGAGGAGCGGCGTGACCTTGATGGTGTCGCCGGCTATGTCCAGCCGCGTCGTGAAGCTGAATTCGTGCTCCACGTCCAGCGGCGAGACGGCTCCGGTGAACAGGTCGACCTCCTCGGCCGTGATCTTGGCCTTGCCGTCCAGCGGCGCCACCACCCACTTGCCGTCAAAAGGCTCGATGGTGACTTTCGGGTACTCGGTGATGCTCCACTTGATTGTCCCGGGTTCAATCCGGTTGTTTGTAACATGGTAGAACGGGCAGTCGGGCTGGAGCCGCTGCTGCTGGCTGGCCTCCGTGGCGCACTTGTCCAGGAACTCCTTGACCCGGGCGGACACCGCCTGGTTCAGTTCGTCCGTGGCATGTGTCAGCAGGTTCAGCGGGGCGGCGGGAGCCTCCCGTCCGGAGACTGTGGCCCGGGTGGGGGGAGCTGCGAAGTACTGGCCGTTGAGGGACGCCTCGTACTCGCCCGGGTAGAACACCGAGAAGCTGCTGTGCCCGCCGGGCATGTTCACCGGCACGCCGTTCATCGTTGCCTCGCTGGAGTTCACCACCGTTACGTCCACGGTGGGCAGCGTGGTGGGCACGAAGGACCATTTGTGGAAGAACAGCCATTCGGTTCCGGTGCTTTCCAGCAGGAACTCGGTGTGCAGCTGGCTGCCGTCGATCGTGTAGTCCATCGGTACCATCACCCGGTTGCCGCCACGCGCAACTGCGGCTCCGAGCTTGACATTCGTGATCCGTGAAGCCGACGTCTGCAGGGCCGTGCCGTCGAGCATTGCGGGGTCGGCGTCCGGCACCGACGCGCGGAGCAGGCCCAGCGCCCGTTCACCTTCGCCGTGCTGCAGGGCCTCAATATATTCGCGCACGGGCTGCTGCGGACTGGCCACGGAGGAGTTGACCAGATTGACCGAAATGATGGCGCCAACAATGGCAAGCATGAGGCCCAGCAGCCATCCGGCCGCCGTCTTCACCAACGCTTGACTCATTTGCACGCACCCCACGTTACCTGCAACGCCAGGTAACTCTGGAGTAGCACCGGTCCCCATGACGCCCGCCAGGGGCACAGTAATGCCCGACGGCGGGGGCCCCGGCGCCGTTGCCGGCGGCGCCTTGCGCTAGCGGCGGCGCCGGGACGAGGTGCCGAAAACGCCCCGCAGGAGTTCCCGGCCCAGCTGCGTTCCCATGGACCGGGCCATGCTTTTCAGGCCGCTGCCAAAGACCCCGCCGAGGGCGCCGGTGATGTCATCCATCATGCCGCCGGATTGCGGAGCCTGGCGCCTGGCCGGGGGCGGAGGGGCCGGCTGGCTGCTGCTGGGCTCGCCGCCGGACTGCCTGCTGCTGGGGCGGCCGAGGATCTCTTCCTCGATGCGGCGGGCTTCGTTGTCGATGGCTGTTGGGTCCGGACTGCCGGGGACGAATATTTCGGGCGAGGGCACCGGCGGCTGCCCGGGTGCCGCGGCGCCGGTGGGCGCCGCAGCCTTGCCGGTCAGCTTCTCGTACGCTGAGACGTTGTCCACTGCAGTGCCGTACTTCGCGAGCAGCGCCGATCCCGCCACGGTACTCCTGACCAGTTCGGCGGTGCTGGGACCCATAACGGATTCCGGTGCCCGCAGGCGGGTCAGGGCAACCGGCGTTGGGGCGCCTCGCTCGTTCATGACGGTGATGACAGCCTCGCCGATGCCCGCAGAGGTCAGCGTCTCCTCGAGGTCATAGTCGCTGACGGGGAAGGTGGAGACGGTCGCCTTGAGCGCCTTCGCATCCTCCGGCGTGAATGCCCGGAGGGCGTGCTGGACGCGGTTGGCCAGTTGCCCGAGGACATCCGCCGGGACATCCTTCGGGGTCTGCGTGACGAAGAAGATGCCCACGCCCTTGGAACGGATCAGGCGGACGGTGGTGGTGATGGCTTCCAGGAAGGCCTTGGAGGCGTCGTTGAAGAGCAGATGCGCCTCGTCGAGGAAAAACACGAGCTTGGGTTTGTCGAGGTCGCCGGCTTCGGGCAGGTCCTCGAACAGGTCCGCGAGAAGCCACATCAGGAACGTGGAGAAGACCATCGGCTTGGTCTGCAGGGTGGGCAGCTCCAGGCAGCTGATGACGCCACGCCCGTCAGGGGCCGTGCGGAGCAGCTCGGCGGTGTCGAACTCCGGTTCGCCGAAGAACCGCTCCATGCCCTGCGCCTCGAGGGTCACCAGTTCGCGGAGGATGACGCCGGCGGTGGCCTTGGACAGGCCGCCCAGTTCCTTGAGCGCTTCCTTGCCCTCGTCGGAGATGAGGAACTGGATGACGGCACGCAGGTCCTTCAGGTCCACCAGCTCAAGGTTGTTCTTGTCCGCAAAGTGGAACACGAGCTGGAGGCTTGATTCCTGTGTGTCGTTGAGCTCAAGGACGCGGGAGAGCAGGATGGGCCCGAAGGACGTAATCGTGGCGCGGACGGGGATGCCGTCGCCGTCCCCGCCGAGGGCCAGAAACTCCACCGGAAACGTCTTCCCGGACCATGCCTGACCGATGCTCTCGGTCCGTTTGGCCAGCTTGTCGCTCCCGGTGGCCGCCGTGGCAAGCCCGGAGAGGTCGCCCTTGATGTCGGCCAGGAACACGGGCACCCCGGCGGTCGAGAGCTGCTCGGCCATCATGTGCAGGGTGACGGTCTTGCCCGTGCCGGTGGCCCCGGCCACGAGCCCGTGCCGGTTCATCATGGACAGCGGCAGCCGGACCGGCGCGTCCTTGTGCAGTTCGCCGTCGACGATGGCGGCGCCCAGTTCGATGGTGGCACCCTCCAGGGCGTAACCCTTCTGGATGGTGGCTACTTTATCTGCGGTGGACTTGTTGGCCATGCCGCCAGCATAGCGGGAGGCGAATGGACGGGATATGTGGACAGCGTCACCGGCGCGGAAAGAAATAACCCGGGCTCCGCCGTCGTTGTTCCCAACGTGCCGGACCACAGCGGGGCCGGCAGCTGCGCAACCCCCTACGAAAGGCCGTCCTGCCGTGACTGTTCCCCTCTCCATCCTCGACCTGGCAACCATCGGCAAGGGCCAGACGGCGGCGGAGAGCTTTGCCGGGAGCGTCGCGATGGCCCAGCTGGCCGAAAAGCTCGGCTACCGGCGGGTCTGGTACGCCGAGCACCACAACATGTCTGCCATCGCGTCCTCTGCCACGTCCGTGCTGATCGCCCACGTTGCCGCCCACACCGGGAGCATCAGGCTGGGTGCCGGCGGCGTGATGCTGCCCAACCATTCACCGCTCACCATCGCCGAGCAGTTTGGCACCCTGGAAACCCTGCATCCCGGCCGGATTGACCTGGGCCTCGGCCGTGCCCCTGGAAGCGACCAGAACACCATGCGCGCGCTGCGCCGTGACCCGCATGCGGCCGACACGTTCCCGCAGGATGTCCTGGAACTGCAGGGCTACCTGTCCGGGCCCACCCGCGTGCAGGGCGTTGAGGCAACGCCGGGGAAGGGAACCAACGTTCCCCTCTACATTCTGGGTTCCTCCCTCTTCGGTGCCCGGCTGGCGGCCCAGCTGGGGCTGCCGTACGCCTTCGCCTCGCACTTTGCCCCGAACGCGCTGCAGGACGCCGTCGCCGTGTACCGCCGGGAGTTCAAGCCGTCGGAGCAGCTTGCCGCGCCGCATGTCATCGCCGGCGTGAACGTGGTGGCCGCCGACGCCGCCGCGGATGCCCAGGAGATCCTGCGCGCCACGATGCGGGCCCGCGTCTCACTGTTCTTCGGTGGCGGGCGCCAGTTCACCGACGACGAAGCCGACATGATCCTGGACTCGCCGCAGGGACAGCACGTGTCGCAGATGATGAAGTACTCGGCCGTGGGTACCCCGGACGTCGTCCTGGACTACCTGGACGGCTTCGCCCGGCACGCCGACGCCGACGAACTCATCGTGGCGCACCAGAGCACCGGAACCACAGAGCGGCTGCGTTCGGTTGAGCTCCTTGCAGAGGTGGCCGGACTGGTCAGCGTCTGAACCCAACGGGAAAGAAATTATTAGCAGATATCTTTTGACTTCGGCAACGGCAGAACCTAGCTTTAGTTGCGCAAGGTCTCAATTTGCTCCTGATTACGGGCCGAACCGCGCCTGCAATTCGGGATGCTCCAAAAGTTTCTGCAGACGCAGGTTTTCCGGGTGGGGGACATGAAAATTAAATCAACTACGACCGCTATTTTCGCGATCTTCCTCATGGCCGGCGGATTAATCGCCGGGGCTGCTGCTCCGGCGTCCGCCGCCGGCACCACGTACTATGTCAGCGCCGCCGGCAGCGACAGCAACTCCGGGACGGCCAGCACAGCGGCTTGGAAGACGCTGTCCAGGGTAAACCAGGCGGTTCTCAAGCCTGGTGACACGGTCAGTTTCCGCCGAAGCGACACCTTCAGCGGCGGCGTCGTCACCGCACAAAGCGGAGCCTCCACCGCCCCCATTACGCTGAACAGCTACGGCACGGGCAACGCCCCCATAATCACCGGCGGGAAATCCGGAAACTGTATCCGGATCAACGGCAACTACACCACCGTCGAGGGCCTCCGTGCGCTGACTTGCGGATACGCCGGAATCAGTGTTACCGGCGACCACAATACCGTGCGGAACTCCAGTGCGTCCTACAATGCGGTGGGGCTCAAAGTCGGCGCCGGCTCCGACTTCGGCAAATACACGGGAAATTCACTGGCCAGCAACAACGTCATGAATGTGAATACGCCGGGCACTAATTGCGGAACGTCGGCCGCAGTGAACTGCGGCGACGACTCCGGGGCTTTTGGCGTGCTGATCAACGGCAGCGATAACGAGTTTTCCGGCAACACCGTCAGCGGGTCCACCGGCAAATCCTATGACTACAACCAGGACGGCGGTGCGTTCGAAATCTACAACGGCAACCGCAACAGCATTCACCACAATGTGTCGCTGGACAACAACAACTTCTCCGAACTTGGAAAGTCCTCGGGAACGGCAGACGGCAACACGTTCCGCTACAACCTCATCCGATCAACCTGCGGCGCCAACTGCTCCGAGGCCAAGGGCCTGATTGCCCGTGGAAACGGAACGTCGTTCGGCCCCACCAACGGCACCGTCTTCGAGTTCAACACCGTCTACCTGACCGGCACCCAGTCGCAGGCGGTCGTTTGCCACGCGACCTGCCCCGCCTCGACGGTGATCCGCGCCAACATCCTGGTGGGCGTCAAGAACTCCCTGTGGATCAACGGTTCCGGCTGGACCGAGAAGCAGAACGTCCTGAACGGTCCCGTCAACATCACTCCGAACAGCACGTCCACGACGGCGGCGGCCCGCTTCGTGGGTGCTCCGGCGGACCTCCGTCTGACGGGCACCAGCCCCGCCATCGACAGGGCCGGCACCACGCCCTACACAATGGATCTCATGAGCAAGCCCTCAGTGCAGAACGGGGACTGTGCCGGAACGGCCGCCGCTGATGCCGGAGCCTACGAATACGATTCGCCCAACTGCTGAATCCAGTTGGCTGTAACTTCGGCCCGCGAAGTTACACGAACGCAATAGCCGGGATATTCAGGGGAAACGGCCGTGCCGGACACTTGAGGTGTCCAAGACCGATTGGGGATGATCCGAAGGATTACCGCGCATGCCCACTCCGCTTAACCAGACGGTGGCTGATTCCGCACTGCTGACCAAATCCCTTCCGCTGGGCCTGCTGCGGGCCTTCGTCCAGTCGGAGGCTGCCGACGACGGGCTCACACCCCAGCTGCTCGGCGAACTGAAGGTTCTGGCCCGGACGCCCGGGTTGCTCGTCGCCTGCAATTATGGCGGCACCCTGTGTGCCGCCGAAGGCATCTCCACGGAAACATTGCCGCTTGGCGGCGCGGCCATCGCCCTCCGCGCCCTGGCCGCCCTGCCCAACACCCATGCGGCCGTCATCTCCGGACGGTCCCTGCGTGACCTGGCCGCGGTCTCCAGGCTTCCCGCCGAGGTCCACCTGGTGGGTTCGCACGGCGCCGAGTTCGACATGGGATTCGCCCACGGACTGTCCCTGGCCACCGAGTCGGTGCTGCAGCAGGCCAACCAGGCGCTGCTCGAAGCGGTGGGCGCCTACAAGGGAATCACCATCGAACGGAAGCCCGTCGCGGTCTCGGTCCACACCCGGCCCGCCGCCCCGGACGTCGTTGCCAAGTGCGCCCGGAAAGCGGAGGAGGTGGCCCGGGCCCTGGGGCTGTTCTTCATCGTGGACGGCTCTGTCCTCGACCTGTCCGTGGCGCAGCCCTCCAAAGCCGATGCCCTGGACCACCTCCGTGCCCGGCTGGGTGTGAGCGCGGCGCTGTACGCGGGTGACGCCATGAGCGACGAACTGGCCATGGCCACGCTCCGCGGCCCGGACATGGGCCTCTGGGTGGGTGACCTGCCAACGTCGGCCAAACACCGGCTGAAGGATCCGGAGTCGTTTGCGCGCGTGCTCGGAATCCTGTTCGAGCTGCGCCGGGCCTGGCTTTTCGGTGAGGACGCCGTCGGCCTGGAGCGCCATTCCATGATCGGGAACGGCTCCTCCACGGCGCTGGTGACGCCCGAGGCCAAGATCTGCTGGATGAGCCACCCCCTGCCGGACTCGGGCTCGCTCTTTGCCCACATCCTGGGCGGCGACGCCGCCGGGCACTTCTCGGTGGAACCGGTCAAGGCGTCGCGGGTGCTCGGCCAGCGGTACGTGGACAGCACCATGATCGTGGAAACGCGGTGGGCGGACGTCACCGTGACCGACTACCTTGAACCCGCGCCGGAAGGCATCACCAGCCTGGTCCGGGTACTGTCCGGCACCGGCGCGGCGCGGATCGTCTTCGCGCCCCGGCCGGATTACGCCAATGCGCCGTTCAGCATGGAGGCCCGCGGCGGTGAGCTTCACGTCGTCGGCACCTCTGATCCCATCATCCTGCTGGCACCGGGCATCAGCTTCGCCGTCACCTCGGACGGGCGTCACGCCACGGCCACTGCAGAGGTCAACCTGCGGCACGGGCCGGTGGTCCTCAACCTCCGGTGCGGCGATACGGAACCACAGCGTCCGTCGGCTTCCGGCGCGGCGGTGACGGACGAGGCGGACCGCCGGGCCGCCGTCGCCCATCATTCCCGCCGCTGGGTGCAGGGCCTGGCGCTGCCGTCCGTCAAACCGTCGCTGGTGCGGCGTTCGGCCCTGGTGCTGCGCGCGCTGGTCCATGAGCCCACGGGCGCAGTGCTCGCGGCCCCCACCACGTCCCTTCCGGAGGGCATCGGCGGGACCCGGAACTGGGATTACCGCTATTGCTGGCTGCGCGACGGCTCGATGACCGTCAACTCCCTGGTGGATCTGGGGTCAACAGCGGAAGCAGAAGGATTCCTCAGCTGGCTGACCGGCATCCTGGCAAACGCCCCGGGGCCGGAGTGGCTGCATCCGCTGTATTCCGTCACCGGTGCACCGCTGTCCACGGAGGCCATCATCGAGAGCCTGCCCGGGTACGCGGGATCGCGTCCCGTGCGGATCGGCAACGCCGCGGACCACCAGGTCCAGCTGGATGTCTTTGGCCCGATCGCGGAGCTGATCCACCGCCTGAGCGAGTGCCAGGGTTCGCTGGCGGACGGGCACTGGGAGCTGCTGGTCCAGATGGCCAGTGCCGTGCTGGCACGGTGGCATGAGGCGGACCACGGCATCTGGGAGGCGCGCCGCGCACCGCGCCACCATGTCTACACCAAGGTGATGTGCTGGGTCACGCTGGACCGTGCCCTCCGCACCGCCGCACGCCACGGCCGCAGCCCCGAGCCGGCCTGGGCTGACACGGCGGCCACCATCCGGGACGAGGTCCTCCGCGAGGGCTGGGACGACAGTTCCGCGTCTTACACCGTCGCCTACGACAGCCCCGACCTCGACGCCGCGGTCCTGCACATCGGGCTGTCCGGCCTGCTCGACGTCAACGACCAGCGGTTCCTCGACACCGTCACGGCCGTGGAGCGGGAACTGCGGGTGGGACCCACGGTCTTCCGGTACAAGTACGACGACGGCCTGCCGGGTTTGGAGGGCGGGTTCCACATCTGCACCACCTGGCTGATTGAGGCGTACGTGGCGGTGGGCCGGATCGCCGACGCCTGGGATCTCTTCGACCAGCTGGTCAACCTGTTCGGCCCCACCGGCCTGCTCCCGGAGGAATACGACCCGGGCACCGAGACGCACCTGGGGAACCACCCGCAGGCGTACTCACACCTCGGGTTCATCCGCTGCGCCCGGCTCCTGGACCGGCACCAGCGGAGCTAGCCCTGTCCTGTCCGGGACCTACGCCCGGGAAGCCGCGAAGATCGCCGGCGCAGGGCCCGCGCCGGTGGCAAGGTCCGCGAGGATCCGGCCCACCAGCGGCGTGAACTTGAAGCCGTGGCCGGCGAAGCCTGCCCCGATGACCACGGGGCCGATGCGGTCCAGCACGAAGTTGTGGTCCGGGGCGGTGGTGTAGGTGCAGCTGATGTCGGTCATCGCATCGGCGTCCACGCCGGGCAGCCAATTCCTCGCGTACCGCTGGAGGGCTGCGCGCTGGCGCGGTTCGGGCAGGTAGGACCTCCGGTCCGGATCCACCACGGGCCCCACGCCGTGCCAGCCGGCCTTGACGCCCTCGCCGGGGGTCAGCATGCCGTACACGGGGGAGTACCAGCCGGCGTAGTCCCCGTCCTGGCCAGGGAAGTGGTTGAAGCCCGGCCACGTGGCGCCGTCGTCGGTGATGCCGAAGTGGGCCGGCTGTTCCTGGGTCACGGTCAGCCGCGGGGTGGTGACTGAGCCTGCGAGCAGCTTGGAGGTCCAGCCGCCCGCGGTGACCACCGCCTGCCGGGCGGTGAGCACCTCCGTCCGGCCGCCGTCGTCCACGGTGAGCCGGACGCCGTCGTCGAGTATTTCCAGCCCCACAACCTTCACGCCATGCCGAATTGCCGCACCGTTCCTCGCCGCGAGCCGCTGGAACGCCGGAAGGGCGGCCTCCGGGTTGAGCTGGCCGCCGTCGGGCATGTGGAGCACCTGCTGGTCGAAGCGGATGCCGCGCCAGCGCTCGCCGGCTTCGGCGGGCAGCACGAAGTCCGCCCTCAGCCCGGCTCTGCTCAGCGCTGCGTGGATCTCGCCGATGCGCGGGTCGGGGCCGTGGTTGACGACGCCGGTGCGCGCCAGCAGCCGCTCGCCGCTCTCGTCTTCGAGCTCGGCCCAGAGCTTCAGCGTTTCGGCCAGCATGGCGACGTACTCGGGCTCGGCGTAGGCAAGGCTCAGGTTCCGGGTGGCGCCGTGCGAAGCCCCTTTATGGTGGCCGGGCGTGAACTGCTCGAGCAGGGTCACGTCCCGCCCACGGGCAGCCAGCGCCCAGGCTGCGGCGGAACCCATGGCTCCGCCTCCGATGATGACGGTGTCCAGGGTGGTGTTCAAGATTTCCTCCAGTTCGGGTGGCAGCCGCGGCGCGGTTAGGGACGGGCGGCAGTTATGCCAGAAGCAGGGCCACACCGATCATCGCGGGCACGGCCACGATGGTGGTGATCAGGACGGTGTCCTTCGCGACCGTGAGCCCGGCCTTGTACCGGCTGGCGGCGACGAACACATTCTGGGCGGTAGGCAGGGCGGAGGTGACCACGACGGCGAACAGTGCCGGGCCGTCCAGGCCGAGGGCGAAGCGCGCAAAGAGGTAGGCGACGCCCGGGTGCACGAAGAGCTTGAAGCCGCTGGCCAGCAGGGCATCGGTTCTCCTGCCGGCGGCCGCCTGCAGGGGCTTTGATCCGTTCAGGCTCATGCCGAAGGCCATCAGCATGGCCGGGATTGCGGCGCCGCCGATCAGATGGATGGGCTCCAGCAGCAGTGGCGGGACCTGCCAGCCCGTTCCTGCGACCAGCAGGCCAAGGGCGGAACCGACGATCATGGGATTCTTCAGGATCAGCATCACGAACCGGAGCGGCGTGGTCCGGTGCGAGCTGGTGGTGGCATCGAGGGCCATGAGGAACATCGGCGTGAAAAATGCCAGCTGGAAGATCAGCAGGGGAGCCACATGGCTGGCGTCGCCGAGGACGTACACGGCAATCGGGATACCCAGGTTGGCGGAATTGGCCAGTGAGGCGCTCATGGACGACATCAGTGACTCCGGAACGCTCCGCTTGAGCAGGAACCTGACGATGACAAAGAACAGGGCGGCAGTGGTGACGGCGCCGACTGCTGCCACGAGGAGCGGAGCGGCGAACACGTCGTGCAGGCTCGCCCGGCTGAGCGTCTCGAAGAGCAGCGCGGGACTGGCCACGAAGAAGGTCAGTCCGCTCAGGACCTGGCGGGCATTCTCGCCCAGGATCTTGCGCCTGCCCACGAACATGCCCACCAGAATGATGGACCAGACCACGAAAAAGCCTGCGAGGACGCCTAGCACGGGGCTGCCGCCGGGGGCATGTTTGGGCAGGGGGTGGCATCCACCATCCCAGCCTAATCAGATTTATTCAGCCGCGGTTGGTCTTGTGGCAGGGATCTCGCGGTTGCGTTGGCCTGTTACTCGAGGACCGCGCCAGAGTTGGCCACGCGCTGAAGTTAGCTCAGTGCGGCGTTGTTGAGCGCGAAGGGAGGCCGAAGCAGGCCCGGCGTGAGGCCTTCGGCGGGGTCGTTGCCCAGCTGGATGATGCGGTTGTCCTTGTCCACGTGGACAACCTTGGGCTGGTACGCCCTGGCTTCCTCGGTGGTCATCTGCGCGTACGTGATCAGAATGACGGTGTCGTTCTCGTGCACCAGGTGGGCTGCGGGGCCGTTGATCCCGATGACGCCGGAACCGCGCTCGCCGGCGATGGTGTAGGTCTCGAGGCGGGCGCCGTTGGTGACATCCACAATGGCCACGAGCTCGCCGGGCAGGATGTCGGCAGCGTCGAGCAGGTCCAGGTCAACGGTGACGGAACCCACGTAGTGCAGGTCCGCGTGCGTGACGGTGGCCCGGTGGATCTTGGACTTAAACATTGTGCGATTCATAACGTCAACAGTCTAACGCCGGGGTCAACGCTTGGCTGTGAGCCAGGGAACACCCCGCTACACCGCTTCTCCGTCTTTTGTTGTTCCGTCTGCCGCTCCTTCTATTGGTGCCGTTGCTGCTGTTGTGGCCGGTGCGCTCGTTGTCGCGGGGGCGCCGGAGGCGTCCGCTCCGGTATCGATTTCCTGGGCGGCCGCAATGGAGGCGGCCGTGGAAGCGAGGATTTCGCGGGCGGCGAGGATGGCTGGGCGCTGCGCGCCGGAGCGCCGCACGGACGTGAAGACCGTCCGCCTCGGCTTGCCGGGAAGGTCCAGCAGCTTGGCCGTGGTGCCCCGGCCGGTCCACACCAGATCCGGCATCAGGGCGACGGCGTTTCCGGACTCGATCAGCCGGATCTGGGCCTGCAGGTCAGCTGTTTCAAAGCGGACATCGGGCTCGAAGCCTGCACTCCGGCAGGCTTGCTCGGCCCAGTGCCGCGACGCCGCGCCGCGCGGTTCCATCACCCAGGGCATCTCCGCAGTGTCTGCGAGTGACTCGACTTTCGCCCTGCCCTCGGCGGGCGGCGGCACTGCGAGGCGGATGGCGTCGCCTGTGAGTCGTACGCGGTCCAGTTCGGGGTAGCGGGGCGCCGCGTGGCCGGGGTACTGCTCGGCGATGACCAGGTCGAAGTCGCGGGCCCAGGTCTCATGCAGCGCCGTCTCCGGTTCGCGCTGCGTCATCTCGATCCGAACCTCGGGGTATGTCGCTGCGAGCCGGGTCAGTGCATCAGGCATCAGAGCCAGCGCCGCGGACTGGAAGACGGCGATCCGTACTGTGCCCGAGACGGTGGTCAGGGATGCGGCCAGGTCCGCCTCGGCCTGCTCCAGGGTTTCCAGCAGGTGGGCTGTATGCGCCACCAGAACCTCGGCCTGCGGGGTCAGTTGCACGCGCCGCCCGGTCTTCCTGAGCAGTTCCACCCCCACTTCCTTCTCAAGCAGGGCCAATTGTTGGGAAACTGAGGAAGGACTGAACTGCAGGGCTGCTGCCACCTCGGCGAGCGTGCCCCGGATCTTCAGCTCGCGGAGCAGCCTCAACCGGCGGACATCAAGCATGGACTGTTCCTTGGATCGCACAAATGAATAGTTGGACTAACGAATACTGGTTAGAAGTATGCACTTTATCTAATGCAACAACGCTTGCATACTAAACAGATTGAGTTACCCCCATCACAGGGCGAAATGATGGGGCCGCACCTACGCAGGAGTCCCGATGAGTACAACAGATCCGTCGCAGTCAATCTTGAGGCGCAAGCCCATTGACGATATCGAAGTAGAGAACAAGCACAGCGGCCTATTCAAGTCCCTCGGGCTGTGGCAGCTGACCGCCATCGGCGTCGGCGGCATCATCGGCGTCGGCATCTTCTCCCTGGCAGGCCTGGTGGCGCACGGCAGCGCGGACACGCCCGGCGTCGGACCTGCGGTGCTGATTTCCTTCCTGATCGCCGGCCTGGCCTCGGCCGCCGCCGCGCTGTCCTACGCAGAGTTCGCCGGCATGATCCCCCGCGCCGGCTCGGCCTACACCTACGGCTACGTCGCCCTGGGCGAAATCATCGGCTGGTTCATCGGCTGGGACCTGCTGCTGGAGTACATCGCGATCGTGGCCGTGGTGGCCATCGGCATCTCCGGCTACTTTGACGCCTTCCTGTCCGGCATCGGGATCCACATGCCCGCATGGATGACGTCCACGGTGGACGAGGGCAAGGGTGGCATCATCAACATCCCGGCCATCCTTGTCTGTCTGCTGGTGACCTGGATCCTCTCCCGCGGCACCAAGACCTTCGGCCGGTTTGAACTGATCGCCGTTGCCATCAAGGTCGTCCTGATCCTCTTCATCATCGGGCTGGGCGTCTTCTACATCAACACCCAGAACTTCAACCCGTTCATGCCCAGCGGCTTCGGGCCCGTCCTGGCCGGCTCAGCCACCGTGTTCTTCGCCGTGTTTGGGTACGACGCCATGAGTACGGCGGCCGAAGAGGCAACCGACGGCAAGAAGCACATGCCCAAGGCGATCATCCTGTCGCTCATCATTGCCATGCTGCTCTACGTTGCCGCCACCCTCGTGCTCACGGGCATGCAGAACTACAAGGACATTGATCCCGCTGCCGGCTTCGCGTCGGCGTTCCAGGGCGTCGGCCTTCCCGTCATCGCGACCATCATCTCCGTGTTTGCCGTGCTGTCCATCCTCACCGTGATGCTCACGTTCCTCCTCGGCGTCACCCGCGTGTGGTTTTCCATGAGCCGTGACGGCCTCCTCCCCGGCTGGTTCTCGAAGACCGACCGGCACGGAACCCCGCAGCGCGTGACCTGGATCGGCGGCATTGCCTCCGCGCTTCTGGCCGGCGTGTTCCCCATGAAGGCCGTCGCCGACCTCACCAACATCGGCATCCTCGCCGCGTTCGTGGTGGTGTGTGTTTCCGTGATCATCTTCCGCTACACCAAGCCCGAGGCGCCGCGCACCTTCCGTCTGCCGCTGATGCCGGTGGTCCCCGCTTTCGGTGTCCTGGCCTCTGCCTTCCTGATGTTCCAGCTGCACTGGGAAACCTGGCTGCGCTTCGTCATCTGGCTCGTGATCGGCCTGGTGATTTACTTCGGCTACGGCAAGCGGCACTCCCTCATGAACCCGAACAGCCCGCGGCACAACGAGGCTGTGGAGATGCACACGCCCGTGTAGCTCCCTCGTTCTTTGCCATGCCGACGGACCCTCCCGCACCCCAGGTGCGGGAGGGTTTGTCTTTTAGCGGCGAGAGCTGATGGAGCGTTTGGGAAAAGGCGACAGAAGCTGATGGAGCGTTTGGGTTTCCCGACGCTTCCTCACGTCCTGCCGGGATTTCCCGAACCCTTCCTCACGTCCTGCGGGGATTTCCCGAACCCTTCCTCACGTCCCGCGGGGATTTCCCCAACGCTCCATCAGGTCCTGCGGGGATTTCCCGAACCCTTCCTCACGTCCCGCGGGGATTTCCCGAACCCTTCCTCACGTCCTGCGGGGATTTCCCGAACCCTTCCTCACGTCCCGCGGGGATTTCCCGAACCCTTCCTCACGTCCCGCGTCGGCGCCGGAGGGGACGCCGTTTTGGGCTGTCCGGCATAAATACAGAACGATCGGTATTTCTAATGTGTATTGCTAAGGAAAGGTCGCTTTATCTTAAGGGACCCGAGGCTCATACTGATGGATAAGACGATCAAATCGCATTGAAAGAACGAGGAAAGCCATGACCAACACCGCAACGGATCACCGCGTGCAGGCAGGCAAGGACGCCGCTGTCACCGGCGCCGTCGCCACCCCTTCGGCAGGGTCTGACGTCGCCGAAGCGACAGCTCTGGCCACCGACGCAATCGCCCTCGTCCGCCGCTGGCTGACCGAGGCCAGCAAGGTTCCCGTGGACGCCTCCGCCGAGCAGCTCGCCGGCGTCCTCAGGGACCCCAACGGCCTGGACTTCACCGTGGGCTTCGTAGACGGCGTGGTCCGTCCCGAAGACCTGCGCGTCGCCGCCCGCAACCTTGCCGCCCTCGCCCCGAAGGTTCCCGCCTTCCTGCCCTGGTACATGCGCAGCGCTGTCCAGGCGGGTGGCCTCATGGCCCCGGTCCTTCCGCAGGTTGTCATTCCCGTGGCCCGGAAGGTCCTTCGCGAAATGGTGGGCCACCTCATCGTTGACGCCACCGACTCCAAGCTGGGCCCGGCCATCGCCAAGATCCGCAAGGACGGCATCAAGCTCAACGTGAACCTCCTCGGCGAGGCTGTACTCGGCGAGCACGAGGCCTCCCGCCGGCTCGAGGGGACCCACACGCTGCTGGCCCGCCCGGATGTGGACTACGTCTCCATCAAGGTGTCCTCCACCGTGGCCCCGCACTCCGCCTGGGCCTTCGATGAGGCCGTGGAGCACGTCGTCGAGAAGCTCACTCCGCTCTTCACCCGCGCCGCCTCGTTCCCCAGCCCCAAGTTCATCAACCTGGACATGGAGGAGTACAAGGACCTGGACATGACCATTGCGGTCTTCACCCGGATCCTGGACAAGCCGGAATACAAGAACCTGGAAGCCGGCATCGTGCTCCAGGCCTACCTTCCGGACGCCCTCGCCGCCATGATCCGGCTGCAGGAATGGGCGGCCGCCCGCCGCGCGGACGGCGGCGCGGCCATCAAGGTCCGCGTGGTCAAGGGCGCCAACCTTCCCATGGAGCAGGTGGAGTCCTCGCTGCACGACTGGCCGCTGGCCACGTGGGGCACCAAGCTCGACTCGGACGTCAACTACAAGCGCGTCATCAACTACGCGCTGCACCCGGACCGGATCTCCAACGTCCGCATCGGCGTTGCAGGCCACAACCTGTTCGACATCGCCTTCGCCTGGCTGCTGGCCAAGCAGCGCGGCATCGCGGATACCGCAGAGCAGGGCATCGAATTCGAGATGCTGCTCGGCATGGCGCAGGGCCAGGCCGAGGCCGTCAAGAAGGACGTCGGCTCCCTGCTGCTCTACACGCCGGTGGTTCACCCGGCCGAATTCGACGTCGCCATCGCCTACCTGATCCGCCGCCTCGAAGAGGGCGCCAGCCAGGAAAACTTCATGTCCGCCGTCTTTGAGCTCAGCGAAAACGAGGGACTGTTCGAGCGCGAAAAGCAGCGCTTCCTGTCATCGCTGGAAAAGCTCGACGACGAGGTCCCGCCGCCCAACCGCAGGCAGAACCGCAGCCTTCCGGAAGATCCGATGCCCCGCACCGGCTTCCGGAACACCCCGGACACGGACCCGTCCTTGCCCGCCAACCGTGACTGGGGCCGGGCCATCCTGGACCGCGTTCCGACATCGACGCTGGGCAACGCTTCCGTTGAAGCCGCCACCATCGCCGACGCGGACACCCTCAATACCGTGATCGCAACGGCCGTCGAAAAGGGCAACGCCTGGGGCGCGCTGTCCGGTGCTGAACGCGCCGAAATCCTGCACCGCGCCGGCGACGTCCTCGAGGCTCGCCGCGCGGAGCTGCTCGAGGTCATGGCCAGCGAAACCGGCAAGACCATCGACCAGGGCGACCCCGAGGTCAGCGAAGCCGTGGACTTCGCCCACTACTACGCCGAGTCCGCCCGCAGGCTGGACCAGGTGGACGGCGCCACGTTCGTTCCGGCGAAGCTCACCGTGGTCACCCCGCCGTGGAACTTCCCGGTGGCCATCCCCGCCGGTTCCACGCTCGCGGCACTCGCCGCCGGCTCCGCCGTCGTGATTAAGCCCGCCAAGCAGGCCTGCCGCAGCGGTGCCGTGATGATCGAGGCGCTGTGGGAGGCCGGCGTGCCGCGCGACGTGCTCACCATGGTGCAGCTGGGTGAACGCGAGCTCGGCCGGCAGCTGATCTCGCACCCTGCCGTGGACCGCGTGATCCTCACCGGCGGTTACGAGACCGCCGAACTGTTCCGTTCCTTCCGCAAGGACCTGCCGCTGCTGGCCGAAACCAGCGGCAAGAACGCCATCATCGTCACGCCCAGCGCCGACCTGGACCTCGCCGCCAAGGATGTTGCCTACTCCGCCTTCGGCCACGCCGGCCAGAAGTGCTCCGCCGCCTCGCTGGTGATCCTGGTGGGCTCCGTGGCCACCTCGAAGCGGTTCCACAACCAGCTGATCGACGCCGTGACCTCCCTCAAAGTGGGCTACCCGCAGGATCCCACCAGCCAGATGGGCCCGATCATTGAGCCGGCCAAGGGCAAGCTGCTCAACGCGCTGACCACCCTCGGCGACGGCGAGAACTGGGCCGTCGAGCCCCGCAAGCTCGACGGCACCGGGCGGCTCTGGAGCCCGGGCGTCCGCTACGGCGTCAAGCGCGGCTCCTACTTCCACCTGACCGAGTTCTTCGGCCCCGTCCTCGGCGTCATGACCGCAGACACCCTGGAAGAAGCCATCGCCATCCAGAACCAGATCGAGTACGGCCTCACCGCCGGCCTGCATTCCCTCAACACGGACGAGCTGGGAGTGTGGCTGGACACCATCCAGGCAGGCAACCTCTACATCAACCGCGGCATCACCGGTGCCATTGTGCAGCGCCAGCCGTTCGGTGGCTGGAAGAAGTCGGCGGTTGGCGCCGGCACCAAGGCGGGCGGCCCCAACTACCTCGCCGGCCTCGGCGACTGGGCCAGCGCCCAGAGCACCCAGGGCGGCGCGGCGGGCATCGCCAACCGCAGGGTGCAGCGTCTCCTGGACGCATTGACGGGCGAATTCAGCGCGGCCGACACCGAGGCGCTGCGGCGGGCGCTGGGCTCCGATGCCCTCGCCTGGGCAGACGAATTCGGCACCGCCAAAGACGTCTCGAACCTCAGCGCCGAGCGGAACATCTTCCGCTACCGTGCGCTGCCGGTCACCGTCAGGTTGTCCGACGGCGAATCCCTCCGGCCGCTCGTCCGGACAGTAGCCGCCGGCGTCCTTGCCGGCGCCCCGCTCACCGTTTCGTCCGGCGTCGAACTTCCCGCCCAGCTGCGTTCCGTACTCACCGGGCTGGACATCGCCGTGACGGTGGAGGACGACGCCGCGTGGCTGGCATCCGCGGCCCGTCGCGCCGCGGCCGGCCAGCTGTCCGGCGGTCGCATCCGCCTGATCGGCGGCTCCGCCGCTGACCTGGCCGAAGCGACCGGCGGCCGTCCGGATCTGGCCATCTACGCCCACGAGGTGACGGAGGCCGGCCGTATTGAAATGCTGCCGTTCCTGCACGAGCAGGCCGTCAGCATCACGGCCCACCGGTTCGGCACACCGAACCACCTCTCCGACTCGCTGATCTAGGGGGCTCGCTGATCCGGCGACCCCTGATAAGGCAAACAGAACGGGCGGGCACCAAATGATGCCCGCCCGTTCTGTTTGCCTGTTTTGCTGCTTAACCCAGATACCAGCCGGGTGGGGCCCACGACGCGGGAACGCTGTGTGCGGAGAAGTCCTCGCAGCGGGTGCAGGTGTACGCGACTTCGCCCAGCTTCCGGACGGTGCCGTCCTGCCGGTGCTTGGCCGGCACGAAGGACTCGAGGTAGATGAACTCGTCTGTTCCGCACTTTTCGCAGTTGGGCTGGCCGACGTACTCGGCGTCGACGGTCATGGAGTGGCGGGTATAACGGGGGTTTGCGGCTGTGGTCACGGCGTACCTATCCCGAACAACGCGGGCTTCGTTGCCAAGCAATGTTCGTTTTCGAAACCTGTGTGTTATCGGCCGCTGCATGACCGCAACAGTCACAGCATAAGCCAGCTGCGAACCGTTATCAATCATTTTTCCGGCCGCTGCCCTGCTAAACGGGCTTCTTCAGGGTCCTTCCCATGATGGCCTGGGTCAGGGCGTCGATGACCTCGGCGTTCGCCAGCGGGTTCCTGATCAGCGTGAAATCGACATCCCCCACCGGCGGCAGCTCGAAGCGGCGGGTGATGATTTTCAGGTCCTCGGGCACCAGCGAGGACGGCATCACCGCCACCCCGATGCCGGCGCGGACGGCCGCCAGCACGCCACTGATCTGCTTGGTGGTGCAGGTGATGCGCCACGTCCTGCCCACGGATTCGAGCGCATCGATGGCAAGTTTGCGGCTCAGGCTGGGCGCGGGGTAGGCGATCAGCGGCACGGGGTGGCCCGGCTCCAGGGCGGTCTGTTCGAGGCCCACCCAGGAAAACGTATCGTGCTGGACCACGGTGCCGTCCTTGGCGCCGGCCACCCACTTCACGAAGACGAGGTCCAGCTGTCCGGAATTCAGGCGTTTGTACAGCTGATCGCTCTGGCCGACGGTGAGCTCGAGGTTGATCTGCGGGTAGATCTGCCGGAACTCGCGCAGGATACGCGGCAGGCCGGTGATGGCGAGGTCGTCCGCGGTGCCGAAGCGCAGGCGTCCGCGCATGGCCGAACCGGAAAAGTAGCGGGCCGCGGCATCATGTGCCGCGAGGATGCTCCGCGCGAAGCCGGCCATGGCATCGCCGTTGTCCGTCAGCCTGACGTCCCTCGTGTCCCGGCTGATGAGCGTCCGCTTGGCGGCAGCCTCAAGCTTGCGCACGTGCTGGCTGACCGTCGGCTGGGCCAGGCCCAGACGTTCTGCAGCCTTGGTGAAGCTCAGCGTTTCGGCAACCGCGAGGAAGGATCGGAGCTGGGCCGGTTCGAACAATCGTCCTCCTCGAAGGCGGCCATCATTACGTTCAGCAATGATAGTTATTGGAGCAATAGTCTTCCACAATCATAGAAGCGCGCCATAGCGTTGAGGGCATCCCCGTCGGACCGCTTACCTGAGGAACCCCTGTGACACCCCCACCGCCGCCACTGGCCACCGTCACCCAGCCCGTCGCCGTCGTCAGTGAACGCCTTCCGTGGCGTCACACCTTCATCTCACTCCGGGTCCCCAACTTCAGGCTCTTCGCCACGGGCCACTTCATTGCCGTCATCGCCATCTGGATGCAGCGGATCGCCCAGGACTGGCTGGTGCTCCAACTCTCCGGATCCGTCACCGCCGTCGGCTTCACCGTGGCGCTGCAGTTTCTGCCGTCATTGCTGCTGGGACCGTGGGGCGGGATGGTCGCGGACCGGTTCTCCAAGCGCAGAATCCTCATTCTGTGCCAATCCGCCGCCGCCGTCCTGGCCGCTGCCCTCGCCGTCCTCGCGCTCACAGGACGGATCGAGGTCTGGCACGTTTACGTCATCGCACTGGTGCTAGGCCTGGTCACCGTGCTGGACCAGCCCGCCCGGCAGGTGTTCGTCCACGAACTGGTGGGGCCGCGCTACCTGCGCAACGCGATCAGCGTGAACTCGACGACCTTCCAGCTGGGCGGGCTGATCGGTCCGGCGATCGCCGGGGTGCTGCTGACCGCCGTCGGCGCCGGCTGGGCCTTCGCCGCCAACGCGGCGGCCTGCTGCTCCACCGTGACCATGCTCCTGCTGCTGCGCCGGGACGAGCTGTTCGTCAGCGCGCCGGCGCCCAAGTCCAAGGGAATGCTGCGGGAAGGGCTGCGGTATGCGCTGAGCAAGCCCACCATCTACTGGCCGTGGCTCATGGTGGGCTTCATTTCCGTGTTCGCCATGAGCCTGCCGGTGCTGCTCGCCGCCTTCGCGGACCGCGTGTACAGCATCGGCGCGGGCGGCTACGGCATGCTGAATGCGTTGGTGGCACTGGGGGCGCTGGCCGGCGCGGTGGCATCCACCAGGCGGCGGCAGCTCAGGCTGCGGTCAGTGGTCTTGGCGGCCGGCATGTACGGGCTGATGCTGTGCCTGACCGCCTCCGTCCCCACCCTGCCGCTCTTCGGCGCCGCACTGGTGCTGTCCGGGTTCTGGTGCCTGATGTTCCTCACCGCGTCCAACCAGCTGGTGCAGACCAGCTCCAACATGAGCATCCGCGGCCGCGTGATGAGCCTGTACATCATGGTGCTGATCGGCGGCCAGGCCCTCGGCGGACCCATGATCGGTTTCATCGCCGAGCACCTGGATCCGCACGCCGGCCTATTGGTGGCGGGAGGGGTGCCGGCGCTCGCGGCGGCGACTGTCGCCGTCGTGCTTGCCCGCAAAGGTGAGCTGACGCTCAAGGTGGATCTGCGGAGCCGGCGGGGACTGCTGCGCGTGGTGCGCCGGGCGGCATGACGCCGCAGACGGCGCCTTCAAAGGGGGTGGAGCGGCTGACGGGAATCGAACCCGCGTTTCAAGCTTGGGAAGCTAGCGCTCTACCATTGAGCTACAGCCGCAGTCGCACCGGAAACTGCCCCGGGCAGAACCTAGCTTAGCGCAGTTGGAGAGTGACGCCGGCCATCTGGATCCCGAGTCCGCGCGCGCCGGCCAACCGGGCCGAAAGCCTCCCGTAACTGTTCGGTAAAGGCCCGGGCGGTGTGCGGCCATGCGCCGGCACAGATGACTATCCTGAATCTCGTTAGCTGCAGTAAGGGGAACGGGCTACGCAAGGCAGGCCCGACGTCGAAAAAGGATCCCCATGGCAGGTGCAGAACACGAGGTCCTCGTTGCGCGCGACGCCATGACGGTCTACTCATTCCTCCTGGACGGCGCGAATCTGCCCAGATGGCAGGCCGGCGTCCGGAGCGCAGGGCTCAGTTCGGGCAGCGCAGGCACTGTAGGTGCGAGGTACCAGGTCACCCTTGACGGTCCCCGGGGCTGGCCGGTGGCCCGCGATTACGAGATCACCCAGGCACGGCCCGGCGCCGAAATCCAGTTCCAGGTAGTGGCCGGCCCGTCCCTCCTGCGCGGTGGCTTCTACCTCAGCACCGAGAGCGCCGGGACCCGGGTGCGGTTCGCGCTGGAGGCCCCGACGCTTGGGTTCTGGAGCTTCATCCGGCCGGCATACCGGCGCCAGCTCCGGGCAACCGTGGGACAGCTCGCCAGGCTTCCCGGCGTCATCGAAGAACGCACGACGGCGGACTGAGACTTCCGTACGTCCGCCGGAGTTTATGTCCAGATACCGGCGAGTTCAAGGGTCTTTTGGGGCCAATATCTGGACAAAAACTTGTTCCGCTGCGCGCTTATTGGGCCAGCTGCTGGCCCGCCCACGTTCCGGGGATGGCCGACGGCGGCGACAGCACTCCGGCGTCGAGGTTCCAGTACTGCACCGGGCCGGCTTGCCCGGCGCTGCCGGAGCGCTGCAGGACCAGTCCGACAGAGTAGGCGCCGGTGACGCCGTGCAGTGCGCGGACGGCTGTCACGTCGCCCCACCCGCTGGCGACCAGAGTCCGCGACTCGGCCCTGGGCGACGGTCCCCCGGAACCCCGGTAGAGCAGAACGCCGCCGTCGCCCTGGCGGGCCAGCAGGTCCTGGAAACCGTCGCCGTCGTAATCCACCATGGCGAGCCGTGTGGCGGACACGCCGGAAGCGATGAGGGTCCGCTGGACCAGATCGCCGGTGCCCCGGTTGGGGTAGAGCCAGAGGTTCGAGTCGGCGTCGAGGGCCAGCAGCTCGGGAAGCCGGTTGGTGGAACACCATCCGCCGACTGCCAGGGTCATGCCCGCCCAGCCGGACTGCCCCAGCGTGACCGGCGGCAGGAACCCGCCCGCCAGCTGCCCCGGATACAGGGTGAGGCGGCCGTCGGACCATTGCGCCAGCACATCGTAAACGCCGTCCCGGTCCCAGTCTGTGACGAAGACCTGCCGCGCGGCCGTGAAGCCGGTGCCGATGGTTTCGGGCGGACCGAACTGCCCGGTGCCCAGTGCGGGCCGGTTGATGAGCTGCCCCGCGGCGTCGACCGACACGATGTCCCCGGCACTCCGGATGGCGGCCGTGGCCAGGTCCAGCGTGGGCGGCATATGCTTCACCAGCGGCTCGCACACATCCGTTGGCTGCACCGGAACCGGGGTGCTGCCGCCCGGGGCGGCAGTGGTTCCCGCGGGCAGGGCCGAGTAGCCGAAGAAGTTCACCACACCCCACATGGTGTAGCGGCTGGGCGTGGTCTGCCAGTTGCCGTCGGTGAAGGTGATGCCGATGCCGACCACGTTGAACCGGGGGTCGGTGAGGATGGCGTTGTGGGCCGGCGAATTCTTCCACCATTCAACGAGCTGCGCGGCGTCGCGGTCCCAGCGGACGGCAATGACCTCGCCGGCGCCGTTGGTGGGGCTCAGGGCGCGCGCATCTGTCCAGAAGTTGGCCCGGTGTTCAATGACTTCGCGGGCGGCGATGCTGTCCGACCATTCCTGCGCCATGCCGGCGACGGTCGCGTGGTACTTGACGGCCGGCAGTCCGAGGGAAGCCCGGTAGGTGTTGATGGCGTTGAAGACGGCGGCCACCTGGACGGCGTTGCTGTCCGGCACCAGCGCCTGCGGTGTCAGCAGGCCCTTTGCGGCGGCGCCCGGTTCCGTCCGGGCCGTGTACTGCGGCGCGGCAAAGGCGCCGGCGGGGGCTGAGAGCGGCGGAATGGAGGCCGGCTCCGGCGGGCCCGCGGGCGCTGCGGGCGCTCTGGGGTGGGTGGTCTGGACTGGAACGGGCTGCACTGGAGTGGTCTGCGCTGGAGTGGTCTGCGCGGGCTCGGGCTGTGTGGCGTGGCTTGGCGCGGCGGGCGCTTCCTGGGCAGTGACCGGCGCTGGGGCCGGTACGGCCGCCGTCGTCCCCGTCGGCCTTGCGGCGTGCGGGGCGGTCTCAGCAACTCCGGTGTCAGCAGCTCCGGTGAGTGGAGGCCCGGGTGAGGGGGCCGCGGTGGCCGGCCCGCCGTCGTCGGGCGTGGCCCGGGGCCGCGCCGGGGCGGCTTCCGGTGTGGCGGAAGTAGAGCCAGTCACAGCGGCTGCCGTGGCGGAACTGCCGGCCGTTGCCATGGTTGGCAGGCCGCTGGCCGCGGGAGTCGCCAGCGCGAGGGCGCAGGCGAGTGCAACAGCGGCCTTGGCCGCAATCCTGTTCAAAATATCCCCAGCTCTATTTCTGGCCGTGTGACGTGAGACCGTCAGCCTGATTGTTCACGCAACACTAGCGGCAGGGCAGTGGGGCGGCAATGGTATTTTTGAGGGTGTGCTGATCTCTGACCGCGACATTCGTGCCGAAATTGATTCCGAACGGATCGTCCTCGATCCGTACGAAGCCGCGATGGTCCAGCCGTCCTCGGTGGATGTGCGGATTGACCGCTATTTCCGGCTGTTCGACAACCACAAATACGCCCACATCGACCCCGCCGAAGAGCAGCCTGAGCTGACCCGGCTGGTGGAGGTGGAGGAGGGCGAACCGTTCATCCTGCACCCCGGCGAGTTCGTGCTTGGTTCCACCTACGAAACCGTCACGCTGCCGGACGACATCGCCGCGCGCCTCGAGGGCAAGTCCTCGCTTGGCCGCCTCGGCCTGCTGACGCACTCCACAGCCGGCTTCATCGACCCCGGCTTCTCAGGCCACGTCACGCTGGAGCTGTCCAACATGGCCACGCTGCCCATCAAGCTGTGGCCGGGCATGAAGATCGGCCAGCTCTGTTTCTTCCGGCTGTCCTCCGCTGCCGAGTTCCCCTACGGATCCGGCGAGTACGGCAACCGGTACCAGGGCCAGCGCGGACCCACTGCGAGCCGCAGCCACCTGAACTTCCACCGGACGGACATTTAGCAGCGGCGCTTGCGCCGAGGCGTGAGATCTCGACGCTTAGCCGTTTCGTAAGCGCCGAGATCTCACCTCTCGATGGCAGGACGCCCTCGTCACCCCTCCTCCACACTGGGGATAACTGCGGATGACCTCGCCTGACGTGCACACAATGGCCCATGAGAAAGCCGCCACCACTGCCTGGCCTGCTCGCGGGCAGGTCGTTCACGCTCGATGAGCAGCGTTCCGCCGGTGTTGCCGCGCAACGCGCCTGGCGCAGCGACCTCCGGGTGGCAAGCCGCGGGGTGCGCGTTCCGTGGGATGTCGAGCAGGACTTCACGCACACCTGTCGGCTGCTTTGCGGCGTCTGTCCGTCGGCTGCCTGCTGCCTAGGGACCGCCGGTCGGCTGTGGAGGTGCCCGCTTCCGTGGAGTGTCCAGACTGACTTGCGCGTCCATTTGGCCCGGTTCGACGGCGGAAACCGGCCCGTGCGTAAGGGCGTGGCCGGCCATCGGCTCGAATTGCATGACACCGACCTCACGGAGCTCGACGGCGTTCCCGTCACGAGCCCGGCACGGACCTGGCTGGATCTCGCCGCCATTCTCGGGCTTGAGGACCTGGTGGTGGCGGCCGACTTCTTCATCTGCAGCCAGTCCCGAAGTTTTGGCCCACGAAAATTGGCGCTGTGTTCCGTAGCCGATCTGGAGCAACAGGTGGAGGACGGCAGCGGCGCGCGGGGCATCCGCAAGGCCAGGACGGCGCTGGGCCTGGCCAGAGTGGGTGCGGACTCGGCGCCCGAGACCCGGCTTAGGCTGGCGCTGGGCAGGCTGGGCCTGCCCGAACCGGCACTGGGTTATGTGATCACGGATGCAACTGGCTGGGAGTTGGCTTGGCCGGACATGGCCTTTCCGGAGTTCAAGGTGGCTGTGAACTACGATGGCCGGCACCACCTTGAACCGCGCCAGCGCGAATCAGACATCCGCCGGGACGAGTCCATTGCGGCGATCGGCTGGACTTCGGTGACGATCACGGCGACGCAGGTCAGGACCTGGGGGTACGACGGGTGCGCACAGCGGGTGCTGGACGCGTTGGTGCGGTGCGGGTGGCGCGCCGAGAGGTGAGATTTCGTCGCTTCGGGGCTAGCTAAATGTCGAGATCTCACGTCTCGATGGGCCCTAGTAAATACGGTCCCGCTAGCTCAGGCCCGGACGGGTTCCGGCCGCGCCGGGCGGGAGAACTTCTTGACGAGGGGTTCGATGTAGCGGGCAGCCAGCGGCCCCAGGATCGCCATGATCAGGACGTAGGCCGTGGCGAGGGCCGCGAGCTCGTCCGCAACCACCCCGGACGTCACCGCCAGGCCCGCGATGACAATGGAGAACTCGCCGCGGGCTATCAGCGCGGCCCCGGCACGGAAGCGGCCCGGCCGCGCGATGCCTGCGCGCTTGGCGGCCCATGCCCCGGTGATGATCTTGGTGGCGGCAGTGAGCACCGCGAGGGCAAGTGCCCATGCCAGCACCGGCGGGATAGAGGTGGGGTCCGTGTTGAGCCCGAACGCCACGAAGAAGATGGCGGCAAAGAGGTCCCGCAGCGGCTCAAGGATGCGCGTCGCACTATGGGCCGTGGCGCCCGAGATCGCGATACCGAGCATGAAGGCGCCCACCGCGGCGGACACCTGCAGCACCGCGGCCACGCCCGATACCAGCAGGGCGGCCCCCAGCAGGTTCAGCAGGAAGACCTCCGAATTCTCGCTGTGCACCGCCTTGGAGACGTGGTGTCCGTGCCGCAGGGCGACCAGCAGCACCACGGTGACCACCGCCAGCGAGACGCCGACGGTCTGCAGGCCGCCCAGGAAGCTGACGCCGGCGAGCGTGGCGGTGAGGATCGGCAGATAAATGGCCATGGCCAGGTCCTCGAAGACCAGAATGGAGAGGACCACGGGCGTCTCGCGGTTACCGATGCGGCCAAGGTCCGTGATGACCTTGGCCGCGATGCCCGACGACGATATATACGTGACGCCGCCCATAACCATGGCGCCCACGACTCCCCACCCGAGAAGGGCGGCCAGGGCAGCGCCGGGAACGAAGTTCAGGACGAAGTCGAGGATGCCGGCCTTCCATGACCTGCGCAGGCCGGTCACCAGCTCCGTCGCTGTATATTCCAGCCCGAGCATAAGTAGCAGCAGGATGACGCCGATCTCACCGGAGAGGTGGGAAAACTCCTTCATGCCGCTCAGCTCCACCACGCCACCGGCGCCGAAGCACAGCCCGCCCACCAGATACAGCGGAATGGGGGACATCCCTATCCGCCCTGCCAGCCTCGCCAGCAGGCCGAGGCAGAAGACAACTGCCCCCAGTTCGATGAGAGACAGGGCCACGCGGTCCATGAGGGTCAGCCGTTGCGCAGGATGTCGGCCGCAGCGTCCAACCCCTCTTGCGTGCCGACGGCGACCAGCAGGTCGCCGGGGTGAAGGAGGAGGTCGGGGCCCGGCGAAGGAACCACCTCGCCTTCACGCATGATCGCCACAATCGAAACGCCGCACCTTGTCCGGATGCGGGCTTTGCCCATGGGCTGGTTCTGGAACGGGGAGTCCGCGGCAATGGAGAATTGCCGGGTGGCGATGCCGGGAACTTCCCGGTGGGCCTCGGTCAGCGTCATGGCAAGGTGCTGGCCTCCCAGCAGGTTCCCCAGGCATGCCGCCTCCTCGCCGGTCAGCGGAATCGAGGCCTGGCACGTGTCCGGGTCATCCCAGGTGGAAACGAACAGCTCGGTCTGGCCCTCGCGCAGTTCCACCACCCCGATCCGCCGGCCGGATGCGGTCATGAAGTCCTTGCGCCTGCCGAGGCCCGGGAGGTCTGTCTCTTCCATGTACATAACATCAGCGTAGTCCGCGAACCCGCAATTTCGGCTGAAACTGCGTGCCCTGCCCGGGGCTTAAGTGTTCGTTCGCGCTGGGAGCCGGGTCAGGATTGCGGGACCACGGCGATCTCGGTTTCGCCCGGGGCCTTCACGGGCAGGAGGACCAGGAGCCCGGCGAGCAGAACCACCATGATGCCCAGGACGCCCCAGCGCTGCGCGTCGCCCTGCGCCACCAGGGGGGTGGCAACGGTGATGCACAGCGTGAACAGGGCCGGGGCGAGGAAGCTGACCGCGCGGCCAGTGGTTGCGTACAGGCCGAAGAGCTCGCCGGATTCGCCCTGCGGGGCGAGCCGGGCCAGGTACGCGCGGGAGGAGGACTGGGCCGGCCCGACGAAGAGGCAAAGGAACAGGCCGAAAACCCAGAACGTCGTGGAGCCTGACCAGGGCACCCCGAAGAACGTGTGGTTGTCGTTGCCCAGCACCAGGATCACCGTTCCGGCGACCAGGAGGCCGGTGAGCGAGCCGATGATCACGGCCTTGGGCCCCACCCTGTCGTCCAGGAAGCCGCCGATGATCGCGCCCACGGCCGCCACAATGTTGCCGAAGATCGCGAAGAAGATAACCTGCGGCAGCGCGAAGCCGAAGGTGCCGGCCGCGATGATCCCGCCGAAGGTGAAGACCGCCGCCAGCCCGTCCCGGAAGATGGCGCTCGCCAGCAGGAAGAAGATGGTGTGCGGGCTGGTCCGGTAGATGGCCTTGATCCTGCGCGCCAGCAGCCCGTAGGACGCCAGGAACCCAAGACTCGCCGCCCGCTTCGGCTTGGGCAGCTCCGGAACTGCGAACATCACCGGCAGTGCGAAGATGAAGAACCACAGGGCGGAGAACACAGCCACCAGCCGGATGTTCAGGCTGTCCTGGGTGGCGGCGCCGAACCACTCGAAGCGCGGCTGCACGAAAAGCTGAAGCACGATGAGCAGTGCCACGATGCCGCCGAGGTAGCCCATGCCCCAGCCGAAACCGCTGACCTTGCCGATGTTCCGCGGCGTCGAAATCTGCGCCAGCATGGCGTTGTAGTTGACGCCCGCAAATTCGAAGAACACGTTGGCGAGGGCGATCAGGGACACTCCCAGCAGCAGGAACTCGGGGCGGGGAGACACGAAGAAGCACAATGCCGTCAGGATCGCGACGGCGGCCGTGTTCACTCCCAGCCAGAGCTTGCGGCGGCCCCCGGTATCGGACCGCTGGCCCGTGACAGGCGCGAGCAGCGCGATGGCCGCCCCCGCAATGGCCAGTGCTCCGCCGAGCACCGCCGAGGCGCGGTCTTCGCCGCCGAACGCCTGGGACGTCAGGTAGACCGTGAAGACGAACGTCGTCATGACCGCGTTGAACGCCGCGGACCCCCAGTCCCACGCCGCCCAGGCCAGGACGCGGCCCTTGCCGGAGGCCTGCGGCCCTGCTTCAAGTTCCGACGACGGCTGCGTGGCCTCGGATGCGGCTGCGGAGTTCATAGGCCGATGCTATCCGCCCGTGGCGAACAGCGAACGGAAACTCTCCCGCAGGCTGGCGAAACTTGCGTTGCGGCTGGCCAGCGCGGGGAAAACTGTCGGTGCCCCCTTGATAAACTGTCGGGACCGAACCCAACGAATGACCGCCTGCTCCAACTTTTGATAACCGAATTCTGACTTTGCGGAGATACCAGTGATCACAGTCCTTGCCGTGCACTTCGCGGTGGCCGCTGTGGCGCCGTTCGTCTTCCGGAAGTTCGGCCGAAACTCGTTCTATGCGCTGGCCGCGGTCCCCGCCGGTTCATTCATCTGGCTCCTGTTCCAGCACGCCGCCGTCTACGGCGTCGGAGCTCCTGCAAAAACGGGAGCCCCCGCACAAGCCGGAGCCGTCGCCGAAACCGCACCCTGGATCCCAAGCCTCGGCATCGAATTCGCCTTCCGCATGGATGCCCTGGCCTGGGTCATGTCCCTGCTGGTGCTGGGCGTGGGCGCCTTGGTGCTGGTCTACTGCGCACGGTACTTCAAGGACAAGGACAGCTACCTCGGCGGGTTCGGCGCGCAGCTGCTGGCGTTCGCCGGGGCCATGTTCGGGCTGGTCACCGCGGATGACCTGCTGATGATGTTCATCTTCTGGGAACTCACCACCGTCCTTTCCTACCTCCTGATCGGCTACGCACGGACACGGCTTGCCGCCCGGCGCTCCGCACTGCAGGCCCTCATGGTCACCACTGCCGGCGGCCTGGCCATGCTCGTCGGCCTGATCATGCTCGGCGCCAGCGCCGGCACCTACCGGATCTCGGCCATCCTCGAGCAGGCACCCGGGCTGGTCTCCGGACCGGCAGCGGGAGCCGTCGGCGCCGCCGTCGTCCTCATCCTGATCGGTGCGGTGACCAAATCCGCGCTGGTCCCCTTCCACTTCTGGCTTCCGGGCGCCATGGCCGCGCCAACGCCCGTGAGCGCGTACCTGCACGCCGCCGCGATGGTGAAGGCCGGCGTTTATATCGTGGCGCGACTCGCCCCGGGCTTCACGGACACCGCCTACTGGCTGCCGATGGTCCTCGGGCTGGGGCTCGCCACGATGCTGGTGGGCGGCTACCGGGCACTGCGCCAGACGGACATCAAGCTCATCCTGGCCTACGGCACCGTGAGCCAGCTGGGATTCATCACCATGGTGGTGGGGCTCGGCAAGCCCGACGCCGCGCTCGCCGGCCTCGCCATGTTGCTCGCGCACGGGCTCTTCAAAGCAACGCTCTTCCTGGTGGTGGGCATCATCGACCACCAGTCCGGCACGCGCGACATCCGCCAGCTTTCGGGCGTTTTCCGCTCGTCCCGGGCCCTCGGCATCGTGGCCGGGGTCGGCGCCGCCTCCATGGCCGGCATCCCGCTGCTGGGCGGGTTCGTGGCGAAGGAGTCGGTGCTTGAGGCGTTCGTGCACTTCGCCGGGGAGCCGGGCTACGGCCCCTGGGGCGCAGTGGTCCTCGCGGGCGTGGTGCTCGGCTCCGTGCTGACCTTCGCCTACAGCGCGCGCTTCATGTGGGGCGCCTTCGCCGTGAAACCGGGTGTCGAGCGCACCCCGTTCAAGGCCATCCGGCCCGCCTTCCTCGCGGCCCCGGCAGTACTGAGCGGCCTGACCGCGGTATACGGCCTGTGGCCGGTTCCGGTGGATGCCTGGATCCAGCCGTACGCGGCCCTGTTTACCGAGGGAACGCTCAGCGGGGGAACGGCCGACGCCGGTACTGCGGCAGGTGCCGCGGGGCACCTCGCGCTGTGGCACGGGCTGACCCCTGCCCTGGGCCTGACCGCCATCACCTTCGCCGCCGGCGCGGCGATGTTCTACGGACGGGCGGTGGTGGACCGGATCCAGAGCGCCGTTCCGCCTTGGTTCGACGCCGACCGCGGCTACCAGCTGACCATCGGCGCGCTGGACGACGTCGCGGTGTGGATCACCGGACGCACGCAGCGTGGTTCGCTGTATTTCTACCTGGCCGTGATCCTCAGCGTCGCCTTCGTCCTGCCTCTGTCCGCCCTGATCGCCGCGAACAAGCCGCTTCCCGAAGGGCTGTATTTCGTCGACCCCAACTCGCCCTTGCAGCTCGTGGCGGGTGCGGGGATCGTGATTGGGGCACTCGCCGCCGTCCGGGCCAACAAGCGCTTCCTGGCCGTGCTCATGGTTTCCGTCACCGGCTACGGCATCGCCCTGATGTTCGCGCTGCAGGGCGCGCCGGACCTGGCCCTGACGCAGATGCTCGTGGAAACGATCATCCTGGTGGCGTTCGTGCTGGCCATGCGCAGCCTCCCGGCGGAGCTGCGGGACCGGACCCGGGGCAAATACCGGGTGGTCCGCGTGATCATCGGCCTGTCCTTCGGCGCCACCATGGTCTTCGCCGCCATCCACGCCATGGGCGCCCGCATCGCCACGCCCGTCTCCCTCGAGTTCCCCAAGCTGGCCTACGAGGGCGGCGGCGGGCTCAACATCGTCAACGTCACCCTGGTGGACATCCGCGCATGGGACACCTTCGGTGAGATCTCCGTGCTGGCGCTGGCAGCCACCGGCGTGGCCAGCCTCATTTTCGTCCGGGGCCGCGGTGACCGGCTGCGCACCTCATCCGCTGTGGCCGAGGGGACTGTCGGCCGCCGCCACGGCGTGGACAAGTCCTCGAGGGACGGTGCCGCACTGGCCCTGACCCGGAAGTTCGCCGCGGCCGCACGGGATCCGTGGCTCGTAGCCGGGCGCACCCTGGCACCGGAGCGCCGCTCCATCATCTTCGAAGTGGTCACCCGGCTGATCTTCCACTCGATGATCATCTTCTCGCTCTATCTGCTGCTGGCAGGGCACAACCTCCCCGGCGGCGGCTTCGCCGGCGGCCTCATGGCCGGGCTGGCCCTCACGCTGCGCTACCTTGCGGGCGGCCGCTTCGAACTGCGGGAAGCCACCCCCATCAGCGCTGGCACCCTGCTCGGGATTGGCCTTGCCACGGCCGCGTTGTCCGGGGCCGCCCCCGTCCTGCTGGGCGGTCAGGTGTTCCAGAGCGCCATCATCGAGTTCTGGCTGCCGGTCTTCGGCGACATCAAATTCGTCACCTCCACCATCTTCGACACCGGCGTGTACATCGTCGTCGTCGGCCTGGTGCTGGATGTGCTCCGCAGCCTTGGCGCCGAGATTGACGAGCACTTTGAGGAACGCCCCCTGCCGCAGGATGCGCAGGAGGGCGATGAGGGCGCGGAAGAAGTGCCCGGCGGCATCCCGGCCGGATCCACCCGAGGCGGCACCGCATGACCGTTAACCTGACCCTGCTGACCGTCATGGGCGCCCTCTACGCCTGCGGCATCTACCTGATCCTGGAACGCAGCCTCACGCGCGTGCTGCTGGGGCTGATGCTGCTGGCCAACGCCACCAACCTGCTGATCCTCGCCACCGGCGGCTACGCCGGGCTGGCGCCCTTCTTCAGCAAGGACACTGACCCCGTGTCCTACAGCGACCCCCTGCCGCAGGCACTGATCCTGACGTCCATCGTCATTTCCTTCGCCGTGACCGCGTTCATGCTGGGCATCATCTACCGGACCTGGGTGCTTGCCCGCCAGGACGACATCCAGGACGACATCGAGGACCGCCGCGTGGCCGAGACCCCCAGCTTCGACGCCGAGGATGACGCTGTCATCCCCGTGGAAACCTCCGAGTTCCCCTTGCCCATGGGCGGACCGGACGGTTCCGCCGGGACGGAGCCGACGGCGACTGTCGAGGCAGGCGGCCGGCCCCTCCTGGCGGAACACGCGGCGCTGGAGGAGAAACCGGGATCCGGCAACATCAACACAGACACAACCACAGCCACAGGTAAAGACACTGACACCGATGGAGGGGCGAAGTGAACCTCGCAAGCCTTGCCCCGCTCGCCGTCGTACTTCCCATCCTGGGTGCGGCGCTGACGTTCGTGCTGATCCGGCATTCCCGCGCGCAGCGGGCCGTGAGCATCGCCCTGCTCTCGCTCACCCTGCTGCTGGAGTGCCTGCTCCTGGCGTCGGTCTGGAACGGCGGCACGGCGGCGGTCAACATTGGCGGCTGGGTGCCGCCGTGGGGAATCGTCCTGGTGGTGGACCAGTTCTCATCGCTCATGCTCGTGGTGTCCTCCGCGGTGAGCCTCGCCGTCCTCGTGTATGCCACCGGCCAGGGCATGGCCGACGGCGACCAGGACGCCCCGGTGTCGATCTTTCACCCCACGTATCTGATCCTCGTCGCCGGGGTCTCCAACGCGTTCCTCTCCGGGGACCTGTTCAACCTCTACGTCGGTTTCGAGATCCTGCTGACGGCAAGCTATGTGCTGATGACCCTCGGCGGCACGGGCCCGCGCATCCGGGCGGGCGTCACCTATGTGGTGGTCTCCGTGGTGTCGTCGGTGCTGTTCCTGATTGCCATCGCCATGGTTTACGGCGCCACCGGCACCATCAACATGGCGGACCTGGCCATCAAGCTCACGGAACTGGACCAGGGAACCAAGACGCTCCTGCACGTGATGCTGCTGGTGGCCTTCGGGATCAAGGCCGCGGTGTTCCCCCTGTCCTTCTGGCTTCCGGACTCGTACCCCACCGCGCCGGCGCCGGTCACGGCCGTGTTCGCCGGCCTGCTCACCAAGGTGGGCGTCTACGCCATGGTCCGCACGGAAACCCTGCTGTTCCCCGGCGACAGCCTCAACACACCCCTGATGGTGGTGGCGCTGCTGACCATGGTGGTGGGCATCCTGGGCGCGCTCGCGCAGAGCGACATCAAGCGTCTGCTGTCCTTCACCCTGGTCAGCCATATCGGCTACATGGTGTTCGGCCTGGCGATGTCCTCCGTCGCCGGCCTTGCTGCCGCTGTCTTCTACGTGGCGCACCACATCACCATCCAGACCAGCCTCTTCCTGGTCACCGGCCTGATAGAGCGCCGCGGCGGCAGCTCCTCCGTGGACCGGCTGGCCGGGCTGGCCAAACTGTCCCCGCTGCTGGCCCTGTTGTTCTTCGTTCCGGCCATGAATCTCGCGGGCATCCCGCCGTTCTCGGGCTTCCTGGGCAAGCTTGGCCTGATGCAGGCCGGCATCGGCCTGGGCACCCCGCTGGCCTACGCCCTGGTGATCGGCGGCGTGCTGACCAGCCTGCTGACGCTGCTGGCCGTTGCCCGCGTGTGGAACCGTGCGTTCTGGCGCAAGGCCGAAGACGCGGAGCACCCCGATCCGGTGCTCCTCGCCGTTCCCGCCCCGGATGGCGGCGCGACGGCGGTGCGCCTCCTGCCGCGCACCATGGTGGGGTCCACGCTGGGCCTGGTGGTGCTGGGTGTGGCTCTCACAGTCTTCGCCGGTCCGCTCTTCCGCGTGGCGGACCAGTCGGCCGCGGCCATGCTGGACAGGTCCGCCTATATCCAGGCGGTGCTTGGTGACGGCGCGCCCGTCCCGGCGCTGGCGCTCAGCGGGGGCGGAAAATGAGCCGAAAGAGGGTGTCCCTGCGGCAGGAACTGCCGCTGCTGGTCTGGCTGGTCATCGTCTGGGGAGCCCTCTGGCAGGACTTCAGCCCCGGCAATCTGCTCTTCGGCGCCCTGCTGGCGATTGCCGTGGCGCGCCTGTTCTACCTGCCGCCGGTGGAGCTGAGCGGCCGTTTCAACGTGCTGCGGGCCGTTCCGTTCGCGGTGGTGTTCCTCGGCCGGGTGGTGGCCGCTAGCTGCCAGGTGTTCTACCTGGCGGTGGCCCAGGGGCCTAAGGTGACCAACGCCGTCGTCGCCGTTCCGTTGCGCAGCCATTCGGACCTGATGGTGACGGCGACTGGCCACGTGATCTCCCTGATCCCGGGGTCGCTGGTGGTGGAGGTGGACAGGTCCACGTCCACGCTGTACATCCACGGACTGAACGTCCGGAACGGGGAGGATGTCCTCAAACTGCGCAAGGAAGTCCGCGACACCGAGGCGGGGCTCATCCGGATCATGGGAACGAAGGAAGAGCTTGCCGCACTGAAGCAGGAGGTAGGCGCATGATGGAGCTGGTCCTCACCGTCACGGCTGTGGCGCTGGCCCTCGCGGCGGCGGGTGCGATCATCCGCATCGCCCGCGGCCCGTCACTGCTGGACCGGGTCCTCGCGGCGGACGTGCTGCTGGCCATCCTCGGCGCGGCCCTGTGCATCGACATGGCCGTGAACCGGCACCTGAACAACCTGATGCTGGTGGTGGCCGTGTCCGTGATCGGGTTCATCGGCTCGGTAACAGTGGCCCGTTTCGTGGCAGACCGGCGGGAGCAGCCCAATGAGTCCTGAACCGAACGCCGTGGATGCCGTGATCGACGCTGTTTCGGCTGTGTTCATGGTGGTGGGCGCGCTGATGTCCCTGGCCGCCGCCATCGGCCTGCTCCGCTTCCCGGACCTGATGAGCCGCATGCACGCCGCCACGAAGCCCCAGGTGCTTGGTCTGTTCCTGCTGCTGGCGGCGGTGGGGCTGCAACTGCGCACGTGGTGGGTGTGGCCGGTGCTGCTGGTGGCATGGATCTTCCAGCTGCTCACGGTGCCGGTCTCTGCCCATATGGTGGGACGCGCCGGCTACCGCACCAAGCACCTCCATAAGGAGCTGCTCAGCACCGACGAGCTGGAGGCCGTGGTGGTGAAGGCCGCCAAGGCGGCCCGGGAATCGGAAGGGGACGACGGCGGTAACCGCACCGCCGGCTAAGTCCGCTGGTTGAGCCCGTCGAAAGCAGGGACGCGGGTACCCGCCGTCGTAGTCGATTGAAATTCGATAGTAAAACAGCGATACTCGATCCATGAATATGACAAACCTGGCGGTCACCGCGCTTCGGGTCCTGCTGGTCATGGCCTTCGGCCTGCTGGTGGTGTTCCAGACCCTGTCCCTGCCCGGGCAATTTGCCTACATGGCGGAGCAGAATCCGGCCGATGCGTATCTGAGGTGGCCGCTGACGGTCTTCGCCGTGGTGGAGGTGGCCTGCGTGCAGGTGGTGATCGTGAGCACCTGGAAACTGCTCACCATGGTCAGGCGGGACCGCATCTTCAGCAAGGCGGCCCTGGCCTGGGTGGACGCAATCGTGTGGGCAGTGCTCACCGCGTGGATCCTCCTGGCCGGCGTCTTCGTCTTCATCGTGCTGAACGCGGATGATCCCGGGGTGCCCATGCTGCTGACGCTGATGCTGGTCGGCGGCGCCGTCATCGGGCTGCTCATGGTGGTGATGCGCGCGCTGCTGCGGCAGGCCACGGCACTGCGGACCGACATGGAAGCAGTGATCTGATGCCCATCGTGGTGCGCATCGACGTCGAACTGGCCAAACGAAAGATGAGCGTGGGGGAGTTCGCCGACCGGGTCGGGCTCACGCCGGCAAATGTGGCCGTGCTGAAGAACGGGCGGGCCAAGGCCGTGCGCTTCAGCACGCTGGAGGCGATGTGCAGGGTGCTCCGCTGCCAGCCCGGCGACCTGCTCGAGTGGGTCGAGGACTGACGGGTGGGCCGGTGCCTAGACGATGTCCTGGGTCTTGGCGAACCGGGTGATGGCCCGCTGGGTGCCGCGGTTGGCCAGTACCTGGATGACCGCGCTGACCGACGCGGAGACGAGGGCAAATGTCAGGGCTGTGCGCAGCGTCGTGGGGACATCGTCCTTGTCACCCTTGGGAGGCTTCTGCCCCGTGACCTTTTCCCAGATGGTATCGACGGCCCTGGTGCCGGCGAACCCTGCCAGCAGGCTGATGCCCGTGCCAAGCAGTTTGATCAAGAGACTCATTCCGGAACTCCTCGCGTGGTGAACACTGGTCTTTCCCTAGCCTATCCGCATCAAACGCTAGCCCTGCCGCATGGACCGGTGGATTTCCCGCAATGCCTGCACCACGAGGTCGTGGTCCGCTTTCTGCGGCAGCCCGGAGACCGTGACCACGGCCACCACTCCCACATCCCGAACATAGATGGGGAAGGCTCCGCCGTGGGCAGCGTAGGTGGACTGGTCGAACCAGGCGTTCTCCTCGATCCGTCCGCCGCCTGCCCTGCCGCGAAGACCCACCAGCAGCGACGGCTCCTCATAGCGCACGGCAGTCCGCTGCTTGGCCCGGACCCAGCCCTCGTTGTCCGGGGTGGCACCCTCGAGTGCCACGTGGAACAGGACCTGTTGGCCCTTGGTGATATCGATGGCGATGGGCAGCCGGTCCTCCTTGCCGCGTTCAACCAGTTCCAGGCCGAGCGCCAGGGCATCGTCCTTGCTGAACCTCGGGAACTGCAGTTCGGCGATTTCACCCTCGATCTGACCGATCAGGGCTGCCAGGGATCCCGCCGGCTGGTCCTCGGCGGAATCGGGGTCAAAGGCGGGCAGGGCAGCGCTGCCGGAGTCCTGTAGCGTCATGGCCCCAATGTACTCCGGGCGGCTGTTCCGGCGGTGCGGCAAGACTTCTGGATTGTGACGGCGGCCCCGGGATTCCGGGCCCGCCGAGGTGTAAACTGGACCAGCCCACAAGGGCAGATTTATCACGACAGGGGAGCGCCGCCGTCGGGATGCAAAGGCAGTTGCCAGCGCAACCGTGGATGGGCGCTGAGAGTGCGGACAGCCGCAGACCCTCGAACCTGATCCGGCTAGTACCGGCGCAAGGGAGTCGAGTTCTCAGAGCGCCCGGCAGCAGGTGGCCCAGCCACCGGCAGCCGGGGGAACGCTTTCCCCTCCTGTTCCTCAGGAGGACCATTATGACAACTGCAGCAATCAAGAAGACCAGTTACAACTGGCGCGTGGCGGACATCGTGGTAGCGGCGCTCATCGCCGTTGCCGGCGGCGTGATCTTCTGGGCCTGGTCCCAGGGCGCCAACCTCATCTCCACCCCCGTCAACGCCGTCTACCCGCCCCTGAGCGGCCTGTACGCCGGCGGCTGGATGATCCCGGCGGTGCTGGGCATGCTCATCATCCGCAAGCCCGGCGCGGCCCTGTTCTGCGAAACGGTGGCGGCCACCGGCGAGCTCATCATGGGCTCGCAGTACGGCACCACGGTGCTGATCTCCGGTGTCCTCCAGGGCCTGGGCGCGGAGCTCGTGTTCGCCGCCCTGGTGTACCGGAAGTTCAGCCTCCCGGCTTCGCTGCTTGCGGGTGCCGGCGCGGGCCTGTTCTGCGGCCTGAACGACTCCTTCGCCCCGTGGGGCTGGAACATCGCCTACACCTCCGGCGACAAGCTCGCGTACATCGTGTTCTGTGCCATCTCCGGGGCGGTCATCGCCGGTGCCCTGTCCTGGATCGCCACCCGCGGCCTGGCCAAGACCGGCGTACTGAGTTCCTTCGCGTCCCGCAAGGCAGCCACGGAGCCCGTCTTCTCCTAATGCCCGGACAACACGACGGCGGCGTCCGCCCCGCCGCGGTACACGCCCGCGGCTGGGGCTGGCGCCACGCTGGCCGCACCAAACCCGCCGTCCACGCCCTGGACCTGGACATCCGGCCCGGCGAACGGGTCCTGCTGCTGGGCCCGTCCGGGGCCGGCAAGTCCACGCTGCTGCACGCCCTGGCCGGTGTGCTGGGGGACAGTGACTCGGGCGGCAGCCCGGCGGACGACGGCGGTGCAACCGACCGCGACGATGCTGACGAGAGCGGTGAGCTGCTCATCGACGGAGCACCGCCGCGTGCACAGCGCGGCCGCGCCGGCCTCATGCAGCAGGATCCGGAAACCCAGGTGGTCCTTTCCCGGCTGGGCGACGACGTCGCCTTCGGCGCCGAAAACCTCTCCGTACCCCGCGACGAGATCTGGCGCCGCGTGCACGAGGCACTGGACGACGTCGGACTGTCCCACCTGCCGCTGAACCACCCGACGTCGGTCCTGTCCGGCGGCCAGAAGCAGCGCCTGGCGCTTGCAGGCATCCTGGCGATGCGTCCGGGACTGATCCTGCTGGACGAGCCGACCGCGAACCTCGACCCCGCAGGCGTCCTGGAAGTACGGGACGCCGTGGGCCGCTGCCTCGACAAGACCGGAGCCACCCTGGTGGTCGTGGAGCACCGGGTTGCCGCGTGGAAAGACCTGGTGGACCGCATTGTGGTGCTGCAGCCGGGGTCCGCCACGAATGGCGCGGTACTGATCGACGGGACGCCGGACGAGGTCCTCGAACAGGCCCGCGGGATGCTCACCGCCGCCGGCGTGTGGGTCCCGGGCTACATTCCCGAAACGCGGCGCCGTTCCGCCGGGACCGTTCTGCGGGTCTCCGGTCTTGCGCCAGCCTCCGGGAGTGCCGGCGGGCTTGCCACTGGCCAATTACTTCTGGCCACTGAAAAGCTCGCCGTCTCGCGGGAACGACCCCGGCGCCGCGGCTTCCGCTCCGTGCCGCCCGAGCCGGTTCTGCGGGACGTCACGGCGCACGTCCGGGCCGGTGAGGCGCTGACCGTCACCGGTCCCAACGGCGCCGGCAAGTCCACCTTTGCGCTGACCCTCGCCGGGCTGCTGCCGGCCGTGGACGGCAAGGTCTCCGCGACCGTTGAGCTGAGCGCCGGCGCGGGCATCGACCCTTACAAGTGGAAGGCCGAGCAGCTGATCTCCCGGATCGGCACGGTATTCCAGGAGCCCGAGCACCAGTTCGTTACCGGCCGCGTCCTGGACGAGCTGCTCTTCGGGCCGCGCCATCTGGGCCACGGTGAAGAGCGCGTCGACGAGCTGCTGGAGCGCCTGCGGCTCACCCATCTGGTGGACGCCAACCCGTACACCCTGTCCGGCGGCGAGAAACGCCGGCTCTCTGTTGCCACCGTCCTGGCCGCGCACCCGCAGGTGCTGGTCCTGGACGAGCCCACCTTCGGCCAGGACGCCAACACCTGGGCGGAGCTTGCCTCGTTCCTTTCCGAACTGCTCGACGCCGGCACGGCCGTGGTGTCCGTGACCCACGACGAGGAGTTCACCCACGTGCTCGGCGGCACCGAGCTGCGGCTGGGCTCCGGCAGCAGGCCCGGACCCGGACCCGTCGGGTCCAGACCAGCCGGGCCGGCAGCAGAACAGGCGACGACATGAGGGAAGCACTGACACTCGCCGGAAACCGCGCGGTGCTGACCCGCGCCAATCCGCTGGCCAAATTCGCCGCGGTCTTCCTGGTCACCTTTGCCCTGGCGCTGTCCATCGACTGGATGTCCGCCTCGGTGGCGCTCGTGTGCGAGCTGCTGGTCTTTCCGCTGGCCGGGTTGACGATTTCACTGCTTTGGCAGCGCGGGTGGCCGCTGATCCTGGCTGCCGCCGTGGGCGGCTGGAGCACCTCCATCCTGGCGCCGGACAGCGGAAGCATACTGCTCGACGTCGGACTCTGGTCCATGAGCGAAGGTTCCCTTCAGCTGGGGCTGGGTTTCCTGCTGCGGGGCCTGGCCATCGCCCTGCCCGCGGTGCTGCTGATGAGCTGCACCGACCCCACCGACCTGGCTGACGCCCTCGCGCAGAAGGCGCGGCTGCCGCACCGTTTCGTGCTGGGTACCCTGGCGGCGATGCGGCTGGTCGGGCTGATGGCCGAGGAATGGCAGACCATCGGCATGGCCCGGCGCGCCCGCGGCGTCGGATCGCGCGGGAACCCCTGGCAGCGGATGCGCGCCACCCTGGGGCAGAGCTTCGGCCTCCTCGTCCAGGCCATCCGCCGCGCCACCCGGCTTGCCGTGACCATGGAGGCCCGCGGATTCGGCGGAGCCAGCCGGACCTGGGCGCGCGTGTCCACCTACAGTGTGCTGGACGTCTGGGTGGTGCTGGGCGGGGTGCTCATAGCCGCCAGCGCCGTGGCTGCCGCGCTCTGGGCCGGCACTTGGCACATGGTGTGGCTGGAGGGCTCCTAGGAGCCTATGGCCGTCCCGGCCGCGCCATCCGGACCTCGGCCAGCCCTTCCCAGTCCTCGATCGTGTCCCTGGCGCCGGTGAACACGAAGCCGTTGCGCCGGTAGAAGGCCTGGGCGCGCGGGTTGTCCTCGGCGACCCACAGCCCAGCCGGTTCGTTCCCGATCGCGGCGTCGAGCAATGCCTGGCCCAGCCCCCTGCCATGGTGGGAGGCGAGGAGATAGATGCCCCAGAGCTCGGCCTGCTGCCGCACCCCGTCCTCGGGCGGAAGCGAGCCGGCAAAGCCCACCAGTTTGCCGCCGTCGGCCGCTACGAACTGGTGGCCTGCGTGCGGACCGTCCAACAGCTGCCGCCACATGGCCAGCCGCCCTTCCGTGGCCTGACGGGCCATGAAACCCGGTGAGAGCAGGTGCGCGTAGGTTTCGCGCCAGCATTCCAGATGGAGCAGGGCCAGGTCCGCAGCGTCTTCGGGTGCGGCCAGGCGCACGCGGCAGGTGTGATCCATGCGGCCGAGTCTAGTGCTGCACTTCAGATGCAGGAGTGGTCGTGGTCGAAACCGTCGGCTACGAACTGGGTGAGGGCCACGTTGCCGCCCGGGGTGAGGGGCGCCGCGGAACACATGTCCCTGGCATCGGCGGCGGTGTGCGCCCCGGCAAGCCAGCTTGGCAGGGAATAGAGGCTGCTGGCCGAGCCCACTTCGCCCACAATCTGTCCCCACTGCCGGGCGGAGGAGTAGATGCCCACCCTGGCGCCGATGCTGTGGAAGAAGTCCGCCATGCCTTCGAGGTCCGCCCGGTTCACGTTCCTGTCGCCTGACCAGCTGTTGCCCGTCTCCACGTCCAGCCACCAGAGGTACGTCCCGGGCTCGGAGATGGTGCGGAGGTAGGCGTCGTCGAAAGCCTTGGCGTACCCGTACATGTAGGCGCAGGCGGCGTCCTCCTGCCCCTGGCAGGTGCCGTAGGGGTTGGCCACGGCCTCGCCGCCGTATTCGTTGTTCGTCGGCCACCAGGTGCCCCGCAGTCCCGGGTTGGCCGTGTTCACGTAGAGCGCCAGGCGCGGCTGGCCGGTTCCGCCCGCCGAGCCATCCGCCCAGTCAAGCTGCTGGTGGAGGCACGGGTTCGTGGTGTTCGCCAGGCCGTTGTTGACCCCGACAATTGCGAACGCGGGGTCGTCAGGCAGGTCGTCATTGCACTGTGGCCAAGAGACATCGTTGCCCAGCAGGGTTTCATTGCCAGGGGTTTCGTTGCCAGGGCGGGGCGGAGCGGACCCTGGCGCCTGCTGTGCGGGCTGCCGGTCCACCGGCTGCGCCGACTGCCGGGACGCCGGCGGCTGCGCCTGCGCAGTGCCTCCGGAAATGGCGGAAGCCCCCGGTGACGCCTGGGCGACGGTTGCATCGGGTGCCGGCGGAGCGCCGTCGTCGAGCCTTGGGCCCGGGATGAAACCCACGGCAGTGGCGACCATGAAGGACAGCAGCGCTGAAGCCCGGCGCCCCGCCGGGCGCTTCCTGGTCAACACTGCGGAGCTGAAGATGGACAGGGCGGCCTCCCGTTCCCTCATGGCCGCAACAGGTACCGCTAGCTTGCTCCCGGATACGCGTCGGGTCAAGGCTGGCGCCGGGCTATTGACCTGCTGCGCCGGCAAGTACACGGATGTTGTCACGCGGTTGCGGCCCGTTACTGAATGTTTATGCGTGTAACGGGTACATCAAGGGGCTTCGGCGGCTCCATTGCCCGCTCAACGCGACCGAATAGCTCATAGCTGATATATTCGTCTCCATGACTCAAGAAGCAGCAGAACACGTCGGTCTTGTGCTCCGCGAGGCACGCGGGCAAAAGGGGTGGACCCAGGGCCAGCTCGCGGCAGAACTTGGCACCAGCCAGAGCGCCGTGGCCCGCATGGAACAGGGCAAACAGAACCTGAGCCTGAAAATGATCCAGCGGCTGGAGACGATCTTTGGCCGCAGCATCGTCCAGCTCGGAAAATCGCAGATGACCCACCTCCGCGTGGAGGGCGGCCGGACGCTCTCCGGCTCCGTTGACGTCAACACCAGCAAGAACGCCGGGGTCGCCCTGCTCTGCGCCAGCCTCATCAACCGCGGCACCACCACGCTGCGCCGGCTGGCCCGCATTGAGGAAGTGAACCGCATCGTTGAGGTCCTGAGCAGCATTGGCGTCGAATGCACCTGGCTGAACGACAACGACCTCCGGCTGCGCCGCCCCGCGGACCTTGACCTCGGGTCCATGGACGTGGAGGCCGCACGCCGCACCCGGAGCGTCATCATGCTCCTGGGCCCGCTGCTTGATGAGACCGGCGAATACCGGCTGCCTTACGCCGGCGGCTGCGATCTGGGCATCCGCACCGTGGAGCCGCACATGCAGGCACTGCGGCAGTTCGGCCTGTCCGTGGAGGCCAGCTCAGGCTTCTACTCCGTGCAGGCACCGCCCACCGACGGCCTCGACCGCTCCTTCGTGCTCACCGAGCGCGGCGACACCGTCACCGAAAACGCCATCATGGCCGCCGCCCACCGCTGCGGCACCACGGTCATCCGCAACGCCAGCCCCAACTACATGGTCCAGGACCTCTGCTTTTACCTGCAGCGGCTGGGCGTGGAGATCGACGGCGTCGGAACCACCACCCTGAAGATCACGGGCAAGCCGACCATCGACGTCGACATCGAGTACTTCCCCTCGGAAGACCCCATCGAGGCGATGAGCCTTATTACCGCGGGCATCGTCACCAACTCCGAGGTGACCATCCGCCGCGTGCCCATCGAATTCATGGAGATCGAGCTGGCGACGCTGGAGCAGATGGGCCAGCAACTGGAGGTCTCCGGTGAGTACATGGCCCGCAACGGGCGCACCCGGCTGGTGGACGTGACCACCAAGCCCTCCGAACTGCGTGCGCCGGAGGACAAGATCCACCCGATGCCGTTCCCGGGACTGAACATCGATAACCTGCCGTTCTTCGCGGTGATCGCCGGCAACGCCGAGGGCCAGACCATGATCCACGACTGGGTCTACGAGAACCGCGCCATCTACCTCACGGAGCTGAACAAGCTGGGCGCCCGCGTGCAGCTGCTGGACCCGCACCGGATTTATGTCAACGGCCCCACGCGCTGGCGTGCCGCGGAGGTGGGCTGCCCGCCTGCCCTGCGCCCCGCTGCCTGCCTGCTGCTGGCCATGCTGGCGGCCCGCGGAGTGTCCGAACTGCGCAACATCTACGTCATTGAGCGCGGCTACGAGGACCTGGCCGAGCGGCTCAACACCATCGGCGCCAAGATCGAGTACTTCCAGGACTGACGCTCCACCAAGCGCGAACTGGCAGATAACGACCCCTCCGAGCGAATTTGAGGGTGTTATCTGCCAGTTCGCGCTTCGTCATGTCGGGGACGTTTTCGCTGGCCTGGCGCACAATGTAGGCATGCGGACTTTTGGCGTGGAGGAAGAGCTCCTGATCGTTGATCCGGGCAGCGGGGAACCGCTGGCGCTCGCCGATGCCCTGCTGGCGGGCCGCAAGCTCGCCGCCGACGACGCCCCGGGCAAGCCCCGGCTGGTGAAGAAGAAGGCCGAAACCAAGTGCGACGACGACGAAACGGGCTTGAGCGCCGAGCTCAAGCTTGAGCAGATCGAGACGCAGACACGCCCCTGCCTCGACCACACGGAACTGCTGCGCCAGATCCGCGCCGGCAGGGAGCTGGCCGACGAGGCCGCACAGGGCCACGGTGCGCGGATAGCCGCCCTGGCAACCTCACCGCTGGCCCTGTCCAGCCACACCACGCCGGATCCGCGCTACGCCAAGATGCTGGAACGGTTCGGCCTGACCGCCCAGGAGCAGCTCACCTGCGGCTTCCACGTCCACACCTACATCGAGTCCCCGGACGAGGGCGTGGCCGTGCTGGACAGGATCCGGGACAAACTGGCGGTCCTGATCGCGCTCAGCGCCAACTCCCCGTTCTGGAACGGCCTGGAAACCGGCTTCGAGAGCTACCGGACCCAGGCGTGGAACCGCTGGCCGTCGTCGGGCCCGTCAGCCATTTACGGCAGCGTGTCCTCCTACCGCCGCGTGGTGACCCGGCTGCTGGACAGCGGCGTGGTGCTGGACGAGGGCATGATCTACTTCGACGCACGCCTCTCCAGGAACCATCCCACCGTGGAGGTGCGGGTGGCTGACGTCTGCCTCCGCGCCGAGGACGCTGCGCTGATCGCCATTCTGGTGCGTGCGCTCGTGGAATCGGCGTGCCGGGAATGGCGTGAGGGTGTGGAGCCGGCGCCCGTGCCCACAGTGCTGCTGCGGATGGCTGCATGGCAGGCCAGCAACTTCGGGCTGCGCGGTGAACTGCTGGACTTTGGCAGCTTCCGGCCGGCGCCCGCCGAAGACGTGGTGCGTTCGCTGGTCGAATACCTGGAGCCGGTGCTGGCCGAGAACGGTGAGCTGGACCTGGCCCGGCAGGGGATCGAGGAGATTTTCGCGCGCGGCACCGGCGCTGCCGAGCAGCGCAACGTCCGGCAGGTGGTGATGGACAAGGCAGATCCCGACGACGGCGGGCTGGGTGCCGTCGTCGCGCACGCCGTGCGGGCCACCCACAAGGGAGGCGAGGGGTACGTCGGACCCGACGCCGATGACGCCCCGGAGCTGCTGCGCGTCCGCCAGCACTGACCCCGCCAGCACTGACCCCGCGCACCCCCAACCCCACGCACCCCCAACCCGACGCACCGCAGGAGCGCGAACGTACACTTGCGGCCCCTGCGCGCGCGTTTTTAGGGGCCCAACTGTACGTTCGGGGTGGTGGGGCGGGGATGTTTCCAATGGTCAATTTCCGGCAAACCGCCTGAAATGTCGGCTGGTTAGGGTGGAACCACAAGAACCCCACGGGGGAAGGAACGGACCATGCGCGTAGGAATCATCAGGGCTTTGACCACCACGGACCGTCGACTGCTCAACTCGCACGGAAAGCTGCTCCGCGAGACTTTCGGCTTCGACGTGACAACGCGGTGCATTCCGGACCAGCCCTCCGGAGTCCATGACGCCGACTCTTTGCAGCGTGCGGTGCCCAAGGTGGTGGAACTCGCGCTGGACCTGGCTCCGGACGTGGATGCGCTGGTCATCAGCTGCGCCGCCGATCCCGGCCTTCCGGAGGTGCGGGCCCTGCTGAACATCCCCGTGATCGGCGCCGGCTCCGCAGCGGCTGCGGCGGCCCTCGCTTTCGGCGGCCGGGTGGGCGTGCTGGGCCTCAAGCACTCAGTTCCGGGTCCCGTTTCGGAGGCGCTCGGCGACCGCATGCTCCTGATCGACGGACCCGAGAGCGTGGAGACGCCCGACGGCTTCCTGCTGCCGACCGGCATCTTCGACGCGCTGGCAGCCGCCCACATGCTCGTGGACGCCGGAGCCGACGTCATTGTGGAGGCCAGCACGGGGCTGACGAGCATCGGCATGGCGGACGTCCTGCGGCGCAGGCTCGGGATTCCCGTGATTGACCCCGTCACGGCTGCCGGCTCCATGCTGATCTCAGCCGTGGCCTCCCGCGAGCTTCAGACGGTCTGAGCCTTCGGCCGCCTGAGCCTGGACCGGAGTGACACCCAGCTGCGCCGGCTCAACAGGCCCACGACGCGCGTGCACAGCGCCCAGTAGGCTATCCCGGCCGCCAGCGACGCTGCGACAGCAAGTGCCGGACTGATGGCATCCAGCAGCGGGTAGACCAGCCAGTGCACGAGGTACGCATACAGGGAAGCGCTGGCCAGCAGGATTACCAGGCGCTGCAGCCCCCGGGGCACGGGGATGGCGGGCAGCCAGGTGAGCAGCAGGATTCCGACAATAAGCGTCAGCTCCCGGTGGGTATCCCCGAAGAAGTAGCCGGGGACCGTGAGCACCGCGAGGACTGATGCTGTACACCGCTGAACCACAGTCCGGGTGCGGGCAATGGCCCACCCCAGGGCAAACAGCCACAGGGTTGGCGACGGGTGCGGAATGCCGGGGTCGACGATGTCATAGCGCCCAAGCAGTGCCAGGCCAGTGAGGGCAAGCGGAAAGAGCAGCGGAAACCGCCGCTCGGCCCGGTCCGCCCAGGGGATGGCCAGAAGTGCCGCCATGCCCAGCAGGATGTAGACCAGCACCTCGATGAACCAGAAATGCCACTGCGTGGTCACTTCCTCCGGGCCAACGATGGAGTTGAGGAGCAGGACATTGGCCAGGGTGTACCTGTCGGTGATCAGGTAGCCGGCTCCGATGAACGCCATGCTGGGCAGCGCCACCCGGGCGAGGCTGGTGAGCTGCCGCCTGAGCCGGGGAAGCCGTTCCCCGCCGAGCTGGAACCGGGCAAAGTTGTACCCGGCCACGGCCATGAGCACGTGGGCCATCCCGGGCCATTTCATCAGCCCCACGTGGGTGCTGACGATGAGGACGATCGCCACTGCCCTGAGCACGATGCCGGTTTCGAGCGGCGCAAAGAACCGCCGCATCCTTCCGGCGGAATTCCTATCCCGCCGCTGTTCCAGGTCCCGGACAGGCGTCACGTGCCAATCCGCCGGGAGGTGGCCCAGCAACTGTTCCAGCCTGACCGACGTGGCCACGTAGGACAGCGAGTCACCGCCGAGCGAGACGAACGTGTCGCCGTCGCGGATGTCCTCACGCTCCAGGGTGTCGCGGAAGATCCGCCGCACGCCGTCCGGTCCGCCGGCGGCCGGCTCCGGTTGTGGGATGGCGGTCTGTGACAATGCGAGGACCGCCGGGTAGTCCACCTTTCCGGTGGCCAGGCGGGGGAGATGTTCGACGGCGTGCAGCTCCAGTGCCGTGCGGGGCAGTCCGATGCCTTGGGCGAGGACCTTGGCCAGCAACTGGGTGTCGTGGCTGCCCTCGACTGCGACAACCAGGCCCTGGTCCGTGCCCGCGCTTGCGGCTTCAACGCCGAGGTCGGCCAGGATGCGCTCCACCTGGCCGAGGTCCACCCGGAGTCCAACGATCTTGACGAAACGGCTGCGCCGCCCCACCACTTCGTAGACGCCTGCCGGGTGCCGTCTGGCCAGATCGCCGGTGCGGAGTTCGTGGACCGTGCGGCCGGCGGCAAGATCCTCCGGGGTCTCCGCGTAGCCGAGCATGACATTGGGCCCGGTGTAGACGAGCTCGCCGTGCTCCAGGCCGGGCACCGGCTCGATGCGGAAGGCGCCGCCCGGCACCGGGACACCGATGGCGCCGGGGTGCTCGTCGGCCAGCCCGGGCGGAAGGTAGGCCATCCGGGCGGTGGCCTCCGTCTGGCCGTACATGACGAACAGTTCCCAGCCCCTCCGGCGGCCGAGCTCGGCGTAACTCTGCACCCGCTCGGGGGCGAGCCGGCCCCCCGCCTGCGTCACATACCGCAGGCCGGGGAGGTCCATCCCGGTAAAGCCGACCCGTTCCAGCAGTTCAAAGGTGTAGGGCACGGCTGCGAACGACGTCGCCCCGCCAGTGCGGAAAAGCTCCCAGAAGCACGGATCAACAACGGAAAGGTCGGTGAGCACCAGTCCCGCGCCCCGCAGCAGGTGGCTGTTGATCACGGACAGCCCGTAGCAGTAGGACATCGGCAGCGTGGTGGCGGCGCGGTCTGCCTGGGCGATGTCCAGGTACTCGGCAATCGACTCCGCGTTGGCCTGCAGATTGGCGGCGGACAGCCGCACCAGCTTGGGTGAGCCGGTCGATCCGGAAGTGCTGAGCAGAAGCGCCAGGTCCGGATGGAGTTCGTGCCTGGTGCCGGCCCGGCGTTCCTCGAACAGTGTCTGTCCGTGGGAGGAGCGCAGCACGACGTCGGGGTCGTACGCGGCCACCAGGGACTCGAGTGCCGCCGGCTTGTCCTCCGGGAGCAGGATCAGCGGGTGGCCGGCAACCAGGGCGGCGAGGTAGGCCACCAGCGAGTCGACGTCGTTCGCCGCCGCCAGTGCCACCAGGCGCCGCTGGGTGCCCAGCCGGAGGGCCAGGGCGTCAACCCTGCTGGCCAGTTCCCGGTAGGTGAGAGTGAGATTGTCGGTAAGAATGGCGGGCCTGTCCCCGTGGCCTGCTAGATCGGCGGCGAAGGGCACCCGCGCGAAATCAAGCTGCGTGGTCACCGGAAGAGGATATTAGTTAAGGCTTACCTAAGTAAAGCCGCAGTAGTGTTTGTGAATTTTCCTGGACATCCGGCAGGAACGCCCTGGGCTCCGCCGTCACAGAACTGATTGCTACGGGCCCGATCGTTGACAGGGCCGAAAAGGGGCTGTTTAGCTTGCCGCCTGAAGACAAGTCGGAAGGGGTGCCGAGTGAACTCCTCGATACAGGCCGGGCGTGACATCCGACCGCTTTCTGAGGCTGAGGCCGAGGTCTATGTGGCCTCCGTGTGCTTTAAGACGGGACCGCCAGGTGCTGCCGGCGTGGAGGTCGAGCGACTGGTACACGACGCCCTTGACCCCCGGATGCCGGTCGCGGCTGCACGCGTCAAAGCGGCCATGGCGGCATCGGAAGGGCGGTTGCCCGGCGGCGGTGTGATCAGCTTTGAACCGGGCGGCCAGCTGGAGGTCAGCTCCGCCTGCGCGTCAGGTCTTCCCGCCCTCGTAGCGGCAACCCGGGCAGACCTCGCAGCCGTCGAGACCCGGCTCTCGGACGCCGGCCTCTGCTTCGGTTCGTTGGCTCTTGACCCGGACCGGCCGGCAGTACGGTCCCTGGAGCACCCGCGGTACGCGTCCATGGAGCGGCACTTCAACGCTTCTGGCCCCGCCGGACGAACGATGATGTGCTCCACAGCTTCACTCCAGGTTTCACTGGAAGCCGGACTTGACGCTCCAGCGTCCACTGGCGCAGCGCAGCGCTGGTCCCGGCTGCACACGCTTCTGCCGGTCCTGGCAGCCATGTTCGCCAATTCACCTTTCCTTCACGGCCGGCCCAGCGGGTGGCGCAGCAACCGGCAACGCACGTGGCTGGCCATTGACCCCACCAGGACCGCAGCGGTCCCTCCGTCCGGGGACCCTCGGCTGGCCTGGGCGCGCTACGCCCTCGACGCACTGGTGCTGTGCATCCCCTCGCGGGAATCCTCCTGGGACGCGCCACGGGGACTGACGATGCGGGACTGGCTCCATGGCGCGGGTCCCAGGCCCGCAACCCTCCGCGATCTGGATTACCACCTGACAACGCTTTTTCCGCCGGTCAGGCCACGCGGATTCGTGGAAATCAGGGCCATTGATGCCCAGGCCGGCCATGACTGGGAGGCGGTCACGGCGATGGTCGTGGCACTCGTGGATGATGAACAGGCCGCCGATCTGGCAGCCAATGCCTGCGCCCCGACTGCCTCGCTGCCTGATGCCATGAGGACGGCTGCCCGCGACGGATTGACGAATGCGGTGCTCGCCTCGGCTGCCCTGGCCTGCGCCGAGGCCGCCCTGACGGCCTTGCCCAGGCTGGGGGCGGACGCTGCAACGCGGGCCCGGACCGAGGACTTCATTGAGCGCTACACGGCGCGGGGCCGCTGCCCGGCGGAGGAACGGCTGGACCTATGGGCACAGACCGGCAGCTTTTTTGCCTGGCCGCAGCACGAGGAGGATGGCGATTATGCAAAGTGACCACCCCGGCGCACCCGCCGACCCCGCAACCCTCAAGACCTTCATCGCCGCCGGTCTGGAAAGGGCCAGGAACCGCACCCACGCGCTAACCGAGTGTGACGAGGAAGATCTGCTGAAGCAGCACTCGCCGCTGATGTCGCCGCTGGTCTGGGACCTGGCGCACGTTGGCAGCCAGGAGGAACTATGGCTGGTGCGCGACGTGGGCAAAATGGAGCCGCTGCGGTGCGACATTGACGAGATGTACGACGCCTTCCAGCATCCGCGCAGCCGCCGGCCAACGCTTCCGCTGCTCTCACCGCAGGAGTCCCGGAAGTACATCGCCCAGGTCCGCGACAAAGCGCTCGATGTCCTTGACCGGAGCCCCTTGGAGGGCTCCCCGCTGATAGACCGTGGTTTCGCTTTCGGGATGATCATCCAGCACGAGCAGCAGCATGACGAAACCATGCTGGCCACCCACCAGCTCCGGGTCGGAGCGCCGGTCCTGCACGGCCAACCGTTTGCGGCCGGTGTCCTGCCGGGGGACGCGGATGCGCTGCCGAAGGAGGTGCTGGTGCCTGCGGGACCGTTCACCATGGGAACCTCGCTGGAGCCGTGGGCACTGGACAATGAACGCCCGGCCCATTCCGTGGATGTGCCCGCTTACTGGATTGATACGCTTCCGGTCACCAACGGCGCCTACCGGTGCTTTATCGACGACGGCGGCTACCGGAATCCGCGCTGGTGGACGGAGCAAGGTTGGGACCATTGCAGGGAAGCCGGACTGGTGGCCCCGAAGTACTGGGAACGTGACGGCGACAGGTGGGCAAGAACCCGGTTTGGCGTCGTCGAAGCGGTACCAGACGATGAGCCGGTGCAGCACGTGTGCTGGTACGAAGCGGATGCGTACGCCCGCTGGGCCGGGCGGCGGCTGCCAACCGAAGCCGAATGGGAAAAGGCGGCGCGCCACGACCCCTCGTCCGGCCGTTCCCGGCGCTACCCCTGGGGTGATGAGGATCCCGCCCCGCAGCACGCGAACCTGGGCGGAGCGGCGCTCGGCCCGGCCCCCGCCGGTTCCTATCCGGCAGGTGCCTCACCCCTGGGGGTGCGGCAGCTCATCGGTGATGTCTGGGAATGGGTTTCCGGGGACTTCGGTCCCCATCCGGGTTTCACCGCCTTCCCGTACCGGGAATACAGCGAAGTGTTTTTCGGATCTGACTACAAGGTGCTCCGGGGAGGGTCCTGGGCGGTCGATCCTGCCGCCTGCCGAGGGACGTTCCGAAATTGGGATTATCCGATCCGGCGCCAGATATTTTCCGGATTCCGCACGGCGCGTGACGCAGCCGGGACCGGCGGGCGTTAGCGGATGTGCCGCCATCTTGCCTATCTCGGGGTTCCGGTTCCGCTGGCGGAACTGCTGCTCACTCCCGGCAACGGTCTCCTGACACAGTCCTGGGCTCCCCGGCGCCAGAAGTACGGGACCGTAAACGCGGATGGTTTCGGTGTCGGCTGGTACGCGCCCGGTGATCCCGTGCCGGCACGCTACCGCCGTTCCATACCGATCTGGGCTGACAGGTCCTTCGCGGACGTTGCCAGGGTTACTTCCAGTGAAGCCGTGCTGGCGGCCGTCCGGTCGGCCACCCCGGGAATGTCGCCCGAGGAGTCGGCCGCTGCGCCCTATGCCCGGGGGCCCTGGCTTTTCAGCCACAACGGACGGGTCGAGGGCTGGCCGGATGCTGTGGCGGCACTGGCTGCCTCGCTTCCGGCGTCGCGCCTGCTGGCGCTTGAGGCCCAGGCCGATTCCGCGCTGCTGTGGGCTCTCGTCCAGGAACGGCTGGACGCCGGGGATTCTGCCGCGGAGGCCCTGGCGCGAGTGGTCAAGGATGTCTCCGCCGTTGCCGGTGGCCGCCTGAACTTTCTGCTGACCGACGGGACGGGCATAGCGGCCACGGCCGCCGGTGACACCCTCTTTTGGCGGATGGGTTCCGGGAACGTGGTGGTGGCGAGTGAGCCGTTCGACGACGGCCCCGGCTGGCACGAGGTGCCGGACAACTGCGTTCTGACCGCGACGGCCAGCCACGTCGACGTACGCCCAATTCACAACCTCACGAAGGAACAGGTAGCACCATGAGCCTCTCTTCCGGCCGCTCCGACATCATTCACCATCTGCCCCCGGACCACTTGGAGCGAAGCCTGCACAGCGACGTGCTCGCAGGGCTTGGCACGTCGCCGAAGACGCTGCCGCCCAAGTGGTTCTACGACAAGCTGGGCAGCGAGCTCTTTGAGCGCATCACGGGTCTGCCGGAGTACTACCCAACCCGCGCCGAACGTGAAGTGCTTGAGCTCTTTGCCGGCGAGATGGCTGCCGCGAGCCCGGCAGAGACCCTCATCGAGCTCGGGTCCGGATCCTCCAGGAAGACCCCGCTGCTGCTTGCGGCCCTGGGCCAGGCGGGACACCTTCGGCGCTACGTTGCCGTGGATGTCAGCGACAGTGCACTGCTGGACGCACGAAACGAATTGGCGCCCGCATTCCCCGGCCTTGCGCTCGACGCCGTAGCAGCGGATTTCGAAACCCAGTTACATGTGCTTCCCCGGGAGGGACGCCGCATGGTGGCATTCCTGGGCGGCACCATCGGTAATTTTGAGCCGGCCGCCAGGGCCCGCTTCCTCTCCGGAGTGCGGGAACTGCTTCACGGAGATGGCGGCTCGCTGCTGCTCGGCACTGACCTGGTGAAGTCGCCCGACGTCCTGGTTCCGGCATATGCCGACGCCGAGGGGGTCACCGCTGACTTCAACAGGAACGTCCTCCGGGTTCTCAACACCCAGCTGGGCGGTGATTTTGATGTGATGGCCTTCGAACATGTGGCCGTGTGGATGCCCCAGGAGGAGTGGATCGAAATGCGGCTGCGCGCCAGCAAGCCCATGCTGGTCCGGCTGCCGGGGGTGGGCATGGAAGTCCGTTTCCACGAGGGGGAGGAACTGCGCACCGAGATTTCCGCCAAATTCCGGCTTGAAGGAGTGGTCAACGAGCTGGAATCAGCCGGGTTCTCCGTCGCAGGGCAGTGGACTGACCGGCAGGGGCGCTTTGCCATGACGCTGGCAGAAGCCACCTGAGCTGACCGCCGGAGGGACCCGCCGATACCGGCGGGCTTCTATTGAAGGAGGCCTACCAGGCGCTGCACTTCGGCTTCCGTGTTGTAGTAGTGGACGGAGGCCCGCACCACCATTTCGGCCTCCGGCGGTGTCCCCGCGGGGAAGGAGCGGGGCGCCACCGAGACGTTGATCCGGTGGTCTGCCAGCAGGCGCCTGATGCCGCCAGCATCGCTGCCGGCCACCGTGAAGGTGACGATGCCGCAACGGGTGATCCCGCGGTCATGGACGGTGATGCCCCGTACTGACGCCAGTTCAGTCCGCAGCCGGTCAGCCAGCCCGGCCACACGCTCCTGCACGGCGTCCAGGCCCAAGTCCAGGGCGTAGTCGACGGCACGTCCCAGCCCCAGCCTTCCGGCGGCATTGCTCTCCCAGCTCTCGAAGCGCCGGGCATCGCTGCGGACTTCAAAGCCGGAGGACCCGGCTGGACGGGCGGAGTGCCCGTCCAGCATGGATGGTTCCAGGCGGTCGAGGAGTGCTGCACGCACGTACAGGAACGCCGTACCCCGCGGGCCGCGCAGAAACTTCCGTCCGGTGCCCGCCAGCACGTCGCAGCCCAAAGCCTGCACGTCCAGAGGCACCTGGCCCACTGACTGGCACGCGTCGAGCACAAACATCACCCCGGCGGCACGGCAACGCTTGCCGACCTCGGCCGCCGGGTTGACCAGGCCATTCGCCATGGGCACATGGGTCAGGGCCACCATGGCGACGTTTCCGCGCTCCAGTTCCAGCTGCAGGTGTTCCACGTCGACCTGTCCGTGCACATCATCTCGCAGAACAACAATCTCAAGGTCGTTGTGCTCCGCAAGCTGCCGCAGTGCGAGGACATTGCCGGCATATTCGGTGCTGCCGATCAGCAGCCGCCCGCGGGGAGTGAAGGGAAAGCTGTAGACCGCCGCCGCCCACGCCCGGCTGCCGTTCTCGGCAAGGGCTACCTCCTCCGGCCGGGCTCCGAGCAGCCGAGCCACCGAGGAATAGACGTTTTCAAGCCTGTCGTCGGCTTCCTCTGCCGCTTCATAACCGCCGATGTCCTCTTCGCGGCGCAGATGGCCGACGACGGTGTCCACAACAGGGGCGGGCATGAGGGAACTTCCGGCGTTATTGAAATGGACTACGCTCCGGAGCCCGCGGGTCTGCCTGCGCACCTCGTCGACATCGATTGGCATAGCCCACATCCTGCCTCACGCGGCAGGGCTGCGCCCAGATCTGCACCCTTTGCGTCAGGCCGCGCCGGTCCAGCGTGCAGGGGCGGCCGGGGCCGTCGGCCTCCAGTGCCCCGCGCCGCGGGCGCCGGCAGCTTCCGACGGCGTGCGCTTCTTTCCGAATCCCTGCCTGCCGTGGTCGGCCCGGGCCGGAAGAGCCTGGGCGGGTACCTGGGCAGCAGCAGCCGCCGGTACGGATCCCTGAACCTGCGGCGTCGCCGCGGAAAGGTCCGTGATGAGGCCCGTCCCGGCGCATTCGCGTACGTCGGCGATCCCGGCCGCAGCCGCGCGCTTGTCCTCAAAGGGAGCGGAGATTGCCAGTACCGTTCCATCGGGGGCCTTCAGCCGGAACCGGAACTGGGATTCTGCATCAACAAAAACTTCAAATACTCCGGCCATGGCGGTCCTTCCGGTCAGGGAGGCTGCACGCAGCGTCTTCGCGGCCGTGGCCCCGAACGCATCGCTGCGTCTGTCCTTGGGTGGGGTGCTGAACCGACAGGGGTTTGATCGGTTCATCGGTGTTATTAGAGTCTGCCCAGTGCACATGGAGCCTAACAAGACCATCCGTGTAAACCCTGGGTAAACCCTGTCTGTACACCCCACTAAACCGTGCCGCACCCCCGTTCTCAAGGACGGCCGAAACGAAGGTACGTGCAGCGCAACGCACGTTCACAGCCCGCCATTGAAGGTAAGAAAGCAGTCAGATCCCGAAGGAAAGGCCCCGAAGGGAAGGCTCCGACGGGCCGGATCCCGAAGGCAGGGATCCGGCAGCGTCAGATCTGCTTGATCGCCTGTTCCAGGTCGGCGATCAGGTCATCCGCGTCCTCCAGGCCCACGGACAGCCGCACCACTCCGTCGCTGAGCCCGATCGCGGCACGTCCTTCCGGCCCCATGGCCCGGTGCGTGGTGGTGGCGGGGTGGGTGATCAGGGACTTGGCGTCGCCCAGGTTGTTGGAGATGTCGATGATCCTCAGGGCGTCCAGCAGCGCAAAGGCGGCGTCCTTGCCCGACTGGCCTGCCGTCGTCGCGAGTTCCAGCGTGAGCACGGTGCCGCCGGCCTTCATCTGCTTCGCGGCCAGATCGTACTGCGGGTGGGACTTCAGCAGCGGGTACTTGACCCAGCTGACGGCGGGCTGGTCCTCGAGCCATTCGGCCAGGCGCAGCGCCGTGGCGGAGGAGTGGTTCACGCGGAGCGACATTGTCTCCAGGCCCTTGGTGAGGACCCAGGCATTGAACGCGGAGAGCGCCGGTCCGGTGTGGCGCATGAGCTGCTTGACTGGTCCGTCGATGAATTCCTTGGTGCCCAGGATGGCGCCGCCCATCACGCGGCCCTGGCCGTCGATGTGCTTGGTGCCGGAGTAGACGATTACGTCTGCGCCGAGGTCTCCGCAGCGCTGCAGCAGCGGGGTGGCGAAGACGTTGTCCGCCACCACCTTGGCGCCGGCGGCGTGGGCGAGTTCGCTGACAGCGGCGATGTCCACGATTTCCTGCATGGGGTTGGACGGGGATTCGAAGAAGACGGCCGTGGTGGGCACCGAGAGGGCGGCGCGCCACTGCTCGAGGTCCGGCCCGTCCACGAACACCGTCTCCACGCCCCAGCGCGGCAGGATTTCGTTGAGGATGACGAAGCAGGAGCCGAACAGGGAACGGCTGGCCACCACGCGGTCCCCGGCGCCGAGCAGGGCGCCCAGTGCGGTGAACACGGCGGACATGCCGGACGCCGTCGCAAAGCACGCCTCGGTGCCTTCGAGCAGGCGAAGGCGCTCCTGGAAGGTGGCCACGGACGGGTTGCCATAGCGCGAGTAGACGAAGCGCTCGTCCTCGCCGGTGAAGGCGCGCTCGGCGGCTGCTGCCGACTCGTAGACGAACCCCGAGTTGAGGAAGACCGGTTCGGTGGTCTCTTGGAAATTGGTGCGGTCAAGCCCGCCGCGGACGGCCTGGGTATCGGGGCTCCAGCCGGCGGCGTCGTGATTAAAGGTCAACTTAGTTCTTTCCCAGGTTTGTCGGCAGGCCACGGTTCTTCCAGCCGTTCACGGTGCGCTCACCGTAGCGGTCAGGCTCACCCTCGAAGCCTTCGAGAACGTTGTAGGCCGTGAAGCCGGCCTGCGTGGCGGCGGTGGCGGCAGCGATGGAGCGCTGGCCGGAGCGGCACAGGAACAGCAGCTCCACCCGGGTGTCCTCGGGCGCCTGCTGCTTCAGCTGCTCGACGAAGTCGGGGTTGGGAATGCCGCCGGGAAAGGTCCACTGGATGAAGAGCGGATCGTTCTCCGTGGCCTTGGTGTCCGGAATGCCGATGTGCGCCCATTCGCCCTCGGTGCGCACATCCACGAGGACGGCGCCTTCCTCGAGCTTTGCCCAGGCGTCCTGGGGGGTGAGGTCTCCGGCGTAGCTCATGCGTGCCCCTCGAAAGCCTGGGCGGTGAGGTCCTCGTCGGAGTCCAGCCGGTCCACGGCGGTGGCGACGGCCGCATCTGCGGTGGCGATGGCGGCAGGCAGGATGACGGCCTGGGCCACGATGACGCTGGTGCCGTTGAAGGTGGCTGCGGGGCTGCCGTGCAGCACGTATCCCTCGGCCAGGGCCGCCGTGATGCGCTCACAGAACTCGCGGTTGTCCGGCCCCGTGATCAGGCGGTAGGACAGCTTTTCCTCAGGTTTATCCTGCTGGGACGGCAGCGTTGCAACGGCGGGGGCGTCTGACACGACGGATCTCCTTTTCTCACGCTTGCAGCTCGAAGTGGTCGATATGCCGAGTATTCACCTGAGGCACCCCGCCGTGGAATGGAGGGTTGCCGACCGGCCAGTCAGGGCTTCATGCCGGTACTCATTACTCCCCAAAAACGTAACACTGACGACGGCGGCGCGCACCGCCGCCGCCGTCATGTTCCGTAACGCATCGGGCCCGGTGTGAGGCCGCGTTGCGGTTACAAAGCCGGTGGCCGGGAGGATAATGACGGAAGATGAACCGCCGTAACGCCGGATGAAACCAGGCCACAGTGAATGATTCGACCGCGAATACAGTGACTCCCATGCTGCACTTTGGATGGTTCGTGGGCCATGGCTTCGGGGTTCAGGGCTGGGGCACGCCCGGCTACGGAATCGGCTATGACTGGAAGAAGCCGGCCCCCTATCAGCATGCGGTCCGGGAGTTCGAGCGGGCGGGGCTGGACCTGTTCATCATCGAGGACTCGCTCACCGTCCCCGACACTTACGGGGGCAGCGCGGAGGTCTCGCTGGCGCAGGCGTCCTTTGCGCCGAAGCACGATCCGCTGGCGCTGGTGCCGTACCTGCTCTCCGCCACGGAGCACCTGGGCATCGTGCCCACCATCAGCGCCTCCTTCTATCCGCCCTTCACCGCGGCCCGGCTGCTGGCAACCCTGCAGCACTTCTCCAACGGGCAGCTGGGCTGGAACGTGGTGACCTCCGGCAGCGACCTCGCCGCGCAGAACTACGGACTGGACCAGCAGATCGAGCACGACCTCCGCTACGAGAAGGCCGAGGAGTTCGTGGACGTCGTCCGCAAGCTCTGGCGCAGCTGGGAACCGGACGCCATCCTGGAGGACACCCGGGCAGGCATCTTCGCGGACCACACGAAGGTCCGGCCGATCCACCACGACGGCGAGTTCTTCAAGGTCCGGGGACCGCTGAACACGGCACCGCTGCCGGAGGAGCCGGTGCTGGTGCAGGCCGGGGCATCGCCCCGGGGCAAGGCCTTCGCCGGGGCGAACGCGGATGTTGCCATTGCCCTGGCCCGCGGCGTGGACGGCATGAAAGCGTACCGGGACTCCATCCGCGCCGAAGCCGCCGGGGCCGGCCGGAACCCCGACGACGTCAAGGTGCTGTTTGTCCTCAAGCCCACCGTCACCAGTTCCAGGGCCGAGGCCGAGGAGTTGAGGGCTGCCCGGCGGGAGCTCACCCAGCGGGACATCGACAGCCAGCTCAACTCGATCTCCTACCTGTCCGTCATCGACTTCAGGCAGTTCGACCTCGACGCGCCCCTCCCCGAACTCAGCACCAACAGCAACCAGGGCACCCTGGAGCACTTCTCCAAGGCCGCGCCGCCGGGTTCCACCTTGCGGCAGATCCTGCAGGCCCGCAGCGGCGGCGCCGGTGACAGCATCATTGGCACCGCGGAAGAAATCGCCGACTACCTTGAGGAAACCGGGGCCGCGGTGGGCGGCGACGGGTTCCTCTTCTCCGGCTTCGTGGACCCGGCCACCATTCACGGCGTGCTGGACAGGCTGGCGCCGGTGCTCCGCCGTCGGGGTTTGCTGCGGACGAGCTATGGCGACGGCGGCTTCCGCCGGAACCTGCTGGACTTCTAGGCCATGGCAGGGGCCGGTGCAAGGGCGGGGGCCGGAGGATCCGACGGACTCCTGCCGGGCGTCCGGCGCGGCACGTTCCTGATCGGCACGGCCCACATCCGGGCCGACGACGTGGCCGCGGCGGCCGCCGATCCCGCGGTGGAGGTGGTCCTCAGCGCCGAAGCCCTCGAGCTCGTGGGCCTGTCCCGCGAGGTGGTTCAGGCAGCCATCGATTCCGGTGACCGGGTCTATGGCCTCAACACCCTGCTTGGCTCCGGACGGGACACGGCTGTGGAGCAGGAATCCATCCTCGACTTCCAGCTGCAGGTGGTGCGCTACCACCACAGCGGCGTCGGCGCGTTGCTGGGCCGGGATGAAGTCCGTGCCCTCATCCTGGCCAGGCTCATCGGGTTCACCCGGGGAGGCTCGGGGGTGCGACCGGAAACTGCCCGGTTCTATGCCGAACTGCTGAACAGGGCCGTGCTGCCGGCCGTTCCGCGCGACGGGTCCGTCGGTTCGTCGGACCTCACCCAGCTGGCGGCGGTTGCCGCCGTCGCCATCGGGGAGGGACAGGCGCTAACTGCCGACGGCGGCCTGCAGGACGGCGCGGAAGCGCTCACCGCAGCCGGGCTGGAACCGCTGGTCCTGGCGCCGGGCGAGGCCCTGGCGCTGGTCAGCGCCAACTCCTATTCGATCGGCACCGGCGCGCTGGAACTCCGCCGCATCCGGAGGCTCGCCGATCTGGCGGACACCGCCCTGGCGCTCTCGCTTGAGGCCACCGCACGGTACGACGGCGGCGGGAACCTGAGCGCGTTCTCGCCTGCTGTGCAGTCGGCCAAGGCTGTGGACGGCCAGCGCGTCTCGGCGGCCAACGTCCGGCGCCTGGTGCGCGGCGGCTGGCTGGAGGACCCGCGGCGGCAGGTGTCAGTCCAGGATGCCCTGTCCTTTCGCGCGGCGCCGCAGACGCACGGTGCGTTCCGGGCCCAGGTCACGGCCCTGGCCGAGGCGCTCGAGGTGGAGCTCAACGGCAGGGGCGACAATCCGCTAACGGACATAGCCTCGGGCCGGATGGTGTCAGGCGGAAACTTCCAGCCGATGCAGCTCGCCTTGGCGTTCGAGGCGCTGCGGCTGGGACTGGCGCACGTGGGAATCAGCAGCGAGCGGCGGACCGCCAAGCTCTACCCGCCGCAGCGCCTGATCCGGCAGCTCAACCTCGAGGCGGCCCGGGCCGGCACGCCGCTCGCATCCGAGGACCTGCCCGGACTGCTCTGGTACTCGGCCGCGAGCCTGCTGGCGGAGCTGAAGTTCCTGGCGGCGCCTGCCACGCTCGGTGCGCCCACCCTGTCCGCGGACGTGGAGGACCACTCCACGCTGGCCCCGCTGGCCCTTCAGCAGCTGGAGCGCTCGGTAGAGGCGGCGGCCAAGCTCCTCACCATTGAGGCCCTGACGGCCTCCTACCTTTTGGCAGAGGCGCAGGACACGGACCTGCGGGAGCCGGAAATCCGGCAGCTCGGAACAGGCACCGGCGCCGTGGTGGCGAGGCTGTCGGAGCTGCTGGCAGGGCAACTGCCGGCGGCGGTGCTGCTGGAGAGTGCGCGGACTGCGCTGGGGGATTTGCTGGCAGGACTGCCTGCATTACGCACGCCGGATGCGGGCGGACCGAATGACGATCGCCCGAATACGGGTGGCCCGGATGACCGCCATCCGGATGATGGCGGAGGAGAAGCATGACCACTCTGACAGGGAGCGGCCACCAGCCACGGCATGTGGCGCCGATTATGGATCCGGGCATGGATGCTGATGCTGTGCTGGCGCGCGTCGGGAACACACCATTGGTTCCGCTGGAGGTGCTGAGCCGCGGGCTGGGGAGCACTGTCTTCGTCAAGCTCGAATCGGAGAATCCCGGCGGGTCCATCAAGGACCGGACCGCGCTGAGCATGGTCCGGGCGGCCGAGCGCAGCGGCGAACTGCAGCCCGGCGGGACCATCGTGGAAAGCACCTCAGGGAACACCGGAATCGGGCTCGCGCTGATCGGTGCACTGACAGGCCATCCGGTGGTGGTGGTCACCGGTGATTCCATTTCGTCGGAGAAGCTGGAGGCCCTGAACCGGTACGGGGCGCGGGTGGTGTTTACGGACTGGAGCGCGCCGTCGGACTCACCGGAGAACGCGCGGGCGGTCGCGGCCCGGATCACGGCCGAAATCCCCGGCGCGTGGCGGCCGCTGCAGTTCGACAACCCGGCCAACCCACGGGCGCACTATGAGGGGACGGCACCGGAAATCTGGGCGCAGACAGCCGGCCGGGTGACGCACTTCGTCGCGGGCGTGGGCACGGGGGGCACCATCACCGGGAACGGCCGGTACCTCAAGGAGAAGTCCGGCGGCCACGTCGAGGTGATCGGCGCCGACCCCTACGGCTCGGTGTACAGCGGCGGGCATCCGGGCCAGATCCTGGTGGACGGGGTGGGCAACTCCTGGCCCAAGCCCGACTGGCCGAAGGTCTTCGACCGCGGCCTGCTGGACCGGTTCCTGCGGATTCCCAACGACGAGGTGTACACCACGCTGCACCGGCTGCTCAACGACGAAGGACTGTCCCTCGGGCCGTCGTCGGGACTGACGGTGGCGGCGGCGCTCCGGGTGGCCAGGGCGGCACCGCACGGGTCAGTGGTGGTGGCAATCGCCCCGGACACCGGCAGCAACTACCAGAGCAAGGCCTTCAACCCAGAGTGGCTGGCGGACAACCACATCCGGCTTGCCACTGACCTCGCGGAAGACTAGCCCAACTCATACCAGCGCGTCGCCCCCAGGGGACCAGCGCCGTCGGAAACCATTCAGGAGGCCGGGCCGCTGGCGGCCGTCTCGCTTTCGGAACGGATCCAGGCATTCCAGTCCAGCGGGTGGACGGAGGGCCTGCCCAGCAGGTAGCCCTGCGCGGCAGCCATGCCGAGTTCGGTCACGGCCTGCAGTTCCGCCGGCGTCTCCACGCCCTGGGCGCCGATGACGGCACCAACGTGCCGGGCGAGTTCACCCATGGCGGCGGCCCTCAGCCGCTGGCCCGGGGAGTCCTCGATGCCCGCGATGAAACTCCGGTCCAGCTTGATGATGTCCGGGTGAAGCTCAAGGACCTGGTCCATGGACGTGAAGCCCACCTCGGCGCCATTCACGGCGATGCGCAGCCCGCGGCGCCGCAGCGGGGCGATGGCGGCTGTCAGTGACGGGTACTGGTCGAGGGGGACCGGGCCGTTTAGGTCGATGACGATCCGGTCCATGGCCAGCTGGGAATGTTCCAGCAGGCCCGGGATCCTGGGGTCCGCGCACGTTGCCGGTGTCAGGTTCAGGGCAATGAACATGGGGTCGGGCACGGCCTGCGCCGCGGAAAGGGCCCGGTGCAAGGCTGCGAGTTCAAGGTCGGTGCCCAGCCCCACGGACTCTGCCTCAGTGAACCAGTGGTCCGCGCTGGCACCGTCGTCGCTGACGAACCGGGTCAGGGCCTCGACGCCGATCACATTCCCCGCCGGAAGCCGGCGGATCGGCTGGAAAGCGGTCATGAGCATCTTGTCGGCAAGAATCGCTTCAATGCGGTTCCTGCTGCGCCGGGTGAAGGGCACCGGCTCAGGCACAGCCGCGGCCCGGGATTGCCCGACCACCACCGGGATGGCGCCGTTTTCGGCGTTGGCCAGCTCTGTGGTGGCGGTGAGGTGCTCGAGCAGCACGTGTTCGGGATTATCCGGATGGGCTTCGAGCAGGGCGCGCAGCCGGGTGCGGGTCCACTGGCTGGCCGGATCTGATTCGGCGAGCAGTTCGGTGATGATCTGGTGGGCTTGCCAGCGCACAGAAATTTCCCCCAGGTCCCCCGGCAGCGCTGCCTGGGCCCCCCAGCCCGTGGGTAGTGAGTTTGTCCGTGCGGGAAGGGAATTCTCGTCCCAAGACATCGGCTATTCCTTTATACGTACACATTCCGGCTGAGCCCGGAACCAGGCCATGTGCCATTACCCCCGCGCGAGGTACGGGCAGTAGGCCGTGGAAGAACAGTACAACGCCGGGGACCGGCTTGTCCTCCATTTTTTCGAACGGTTCCGATTCGTTACTGAAGCTGGCCGGACCCGGGCTCCTGGCCCATATCGGGCAGGTTCCGGGCAGCCAGGTCCTTGGTGGCCGGGCCCTGGATGACCGCTCCGTCGATCGCGAAGCGGGAACCGTGGCAGGGGCAGTCCCAGCTCACGTCGGCGGCGTTGAACCCCACGGTGCAGCCCAGATGGGTGCAGATCGCAGTGACAGCGCGCACCTGGCCGCCAGGATCGGTGTAGACGGCCACGGGGTCGCCGTCGACGTCCACCACCGCTCCCGCACCAGGCGGTGGAAGTGCGATGCCGCGGGAAGGCGGGACGGCTGGGGTGGCCGTGCCGGCCACTGGCGGTGAGGGAATGTCCGACGCCGGCAAGCCAGGCGCCGGTGCGCTCCGGCGGCTGTCGAAGACCGCCGCCCACGGGTTGGCGCGGCCGCACAACGCGTCGGCGAGCATGAGCGCCGCGGCGGTGCCGTTGGTGAGTCCCCATTTCCGCAGTCCGGTGATCACATGGACGTGCTTCGCCTCGGGCGTTAGGAGCCCCACATACGGCAGTCCGTCCACCGGCATTTCATCCTGCGTGGACCAGCGAAAAGCGAGGTCACCCGCGCCGAGGCGGTCGCGGGCGAAGGCAGCGAGCCGGCCATACCGCTCGGCGGGATCCCCGCCGTCGGATGCCCTGTGGCCCTCACCGCCGGTGAGCACGAAGGCCGCACCGTCCACGGCAACCGTCAGAATCGACCGCATGGGTTCGTCGGCGCCGATGAAGGTGGCATCCGTAGGTGGTCCTTCGATGCGGCTGGCGACGATGTACGAACGGTGCAGGTAGCACCGCGCGTCGAACCGGCCAGCGTCGCCGAAGGGCACATTCGTGGCCACAATGACTTCCCGTGCCCGGACAGAACCGCTCTCCGTGGTGACCAGGGCGGGGGAGCCGTCCCGGAACGACAATGCCCGGGAGTCCTCGAACACAAAGCTCCCGCCGCCGTCAACGCTGCTGGCCAGGCCCTGCAGGTACCGGATGGAATGGAACTGCGCCTGGTCATCGAAGCGCACCGCGCCCCTGACCGGAAACGGGAGCGGCACCTCGCTGGTGAACGTCGAAGGAAGCCCCAGCCGGGCGGCGCGTTCGGCTTCTGCCCGCACCAGCTCCAGGCCCGCCTCCGATTCCGCGTAGGTGTAGTTGGCAACCCGGCGGAAGCCGCAGTCGATGCCCTCCTCTGCGACGGTGCGGGCTATGTGCCCGATCGCTGCCTGGTTGGCCTGACCGTATGTGCGGGCCGTGGCGTCGCCGTGCTTGCCGGCCAGCTCCGTGTAGGCGAGGCGGTGCAGCGAGGTGACCTTGCCTGTGGTGTGACCCGTGACGCCGGTGCCCACCCTGCCGGCCTCGACCACCGCCACCGTCTGCCCGGCGCGTTTGAGGGCAAGCGCTGCGGTCAGTCCCGCGATGCCGCCGCCGATGACGGCCACGTCAACCTCGACGTCGGTGTCCAGGGAGGGGTAGGTGGTGGTACCGGCCGTGGCCACCCAGAGGGATACCGGCCTGCCGGCGCTGGACCCGTTCATGACGCTGGATACCGCATGCGATCGCCTCCTGAGGCAGACCATACCCCCGCCGCCGGCGGCTGGGAATGCCCCGGCAGGGAACGCCCGTCAGGCCCTGCGCTACTCGATTCCGGCGAACAGTTCGTTCAGTTCGGCGGTCAGCTGCTTGCGCAGTGCCGGCGTGCCGATTTCGCGGCCGTCGATGTGGTTGACCGGCGCCAGGAGGCGGATGCTGGAAATCAGCCAGACGGCGTCGGCGTCGGCCAGGTCCCGGGGCTTCAGAGGGCCGTAGCCCAGTTCCCAGCCGGCGGCCTTGGCGGCGGCGAACAGGGCGCCCTGTGACGTTCCCGGGAGGATGCCGCTGTCCAGCTGCGGCGTGACGAGGCGCTTAACTGTTGTTTCGCCGTCGTTCTTCTCCACGTTAGCCAGCAGCACTGTGGACGTGGGGCCCTCCAGCACGCGGCCGTCCGAGGACGTGAAGATGACGTCGTCCGCGCCCTGCTTGTGGGCATGGCGCAGCGCGGCCATGTTCACCGCGTAGGACAGGGTCTTCGCGCCGAGCAGCAGCCACGGGGCACGCTCGGCCGCGTCGCTGTCGTAGCCGCGGTCAAGGAGGATGACGTCGATGCCGGTCTCGCGCTGGCGCCGGCCGGCCGCGGCGACGGGGGAGACCTGTACCCAGCAGGTGGGGGCGAACGCGCCCTCGATGCCGCGGGTGACGATGAGCTTGACCACGGCCTCGTCCAGTTCCGGGGAGGCTGCCGGGTTGTCGGAGCGGAACGCCGCGACGCCCGTCTCCACCGCGCGGCGCCAGTCGTCCTGTCCCGGAATCTCAAGGTCCAGCGCCTGCGCCGAGCGGGCCAGCCGGTCCAAGTGGGCCTGGATCTTCCGCGTGTGGCCTGCGACGGCGAGCATTGACTCGAAGACCCCGTCACCGCGGGTGGCGCCCAGGTCCGTGGCCATCAGCTGCGGCTTTTCGGGGTCGGCGAGCCGGCCGTTCCGATACTCCGGATCCAGGAACACCAGCACTGTGTGGGAGGTACGAGAGGTCATGCCACCAGCTTAGTGCGGCGGGTGCCCGATAGGCTGGCCTCACCGCTCCATACGGAATGGCTGTGAGGGTAAGAAATAACGGGGGTTCCAACTGTGCTGTGGCCATTTCCGCTGGCGGAAACACTGCCGGCGTGGCTGATCCTGCTGCTCAGCGGCGCGGATCTGGTCATCAGGGTCCTGGCCGTGGGCATCATCCCGGGCAACCGGCGGCCCACCACGGCCATGGCCTGGCTGCTGGGTATCTTCTTTGTGCCTGCCCTGGGCCTGATCCTGTTCCTGCTGTTTGGCAACTTCAGGCTGTCGCGCCGCCGCACCGAACAGCAGCAGCTGGTCAATGAGCGCGTCCGGGCCGGCAGCGCGGCGCTTTCCGACGTCGCCAGCGAGTATTCGGGGCCGGAATGGGTCCAGTCCGCCGCCGAACTCAACCGCCGGCTCGGGTCGATCCCGCTCGTGGACGGCAACCAGGTGGAGCTGATTCCCGGCTATCCGGACTCCATCCGCGCCATGACCGAGGCCGTGCGAAAGGCCAAGCGCTTCGTTAACGCCGAGTTCTACATCATGAGCACGGACCACGTCACGGACGACCTCCTCACGGCTCTGGAGGAGGCTGCGGACCGCGGCGTCCAGGTCCGTGTGCTCTTCGACCACATCGGAACCTTGCGCGTGAAGGGGTACAACAACCTGCTGAAGCGGCTCAAGGCCGGCAACATCCAGTGGCGGCGGATGCTGCCGCTGCTGCCCATCCACGGCCAATGGCGCCGGCCGGACCTGCGCAACCACCGCAAGATCATGGTGATCGACGGCGAAGTCGCGTTCACGGGGTCGCAGAACCTGATCGAACCCTCCTACAACAACCCCAAGCACCGCAAAGCCGGCCGGGAGTGGGTCGAACTGATGGCGTGCCTGCGGGGCCCAATCGTTCCCACGCTCAATGTCGTCTTTGCCACCGACTGGCTCAGCGAGACCGACGAGTCGCTCGAGGACCAGTTGCAGCTCTCTGCCGAGCCGTCGCCGGGCGGCGTCACGGCCCAGGTGGTACCCAGCGGCCCCGGCTTCACCACCGAGAACAACCTCCGGCTCTTCAACACACTGATCTACTCCGCGCAGCACCGGATTTCCGTCTGCAGCCCTTACTTCGTACCGGACGATTCCCTGCTCTACGCCATCACCACCGCGGCGCAGCGCGGCGTGGACGTGGAACTGTTCGTCTCCGAGAAGGGCGACCAGTTCCTGGTCCACCACGCCCAGCAGTCGTACTACGAGGCCCTGCTGCGCGCCGGCGTCCGGATCTACCTCTACAAGGCGCCGTTCGTGCTCCATGCCAAGCACTTCACCATCGACGACGAAGTGGCGGTTCTGGGCTCCAGCAACATGGACATGCGGTCCTTCTCCCTGAACCTGGAGGTCTCCGTGATGCTCCTGGGGGCCGACACCGTCAACAGCATGCGCGCCGTGGAGGACACCTACCGCGGCATCTCCCACGAACTCCGGTTGGAGGACTGGATGCGCCGGCCCCTCGCGGCCAGATACGTGGACAACGTGGCCCGCCTCACGGCCACGGTCCAATAGTTGGAGTTTTTGTCCACTTGTCGCGACTTAAAGGCCCTTTAACTCGCGACAAGTGGACAAAAACTCAATTGGGGAAGGGGGAGCCAAGGGTGGAGAGGACGCCGTAGGCCTTGGTGCGGATCTCCTCGTACTCGTCCTGCGCCACAGAGTCGGCCGTGATGGCGCCGCCGACGCCGAGGCTTAACCGCACCTTTCCGCCTTCCCCGCCGTCCTGCACCACCAGGGTGCGGATGGCCACCGCCAGATCCGTGGCCCCGTTCAGCGAGAAGTACCCGATCGCACCGGAATAAACACCGCGCGGACCCTCCTCGAGCCTGTCGAGAATGGCCATGGTGCTGATCTTCGGCGCGCCTGTCATTGACCCTGCCGGGAAGCACGCGGCCACGGCTTCGGCCCGTGGTGACCCCGGCAGGAGAACGGCGTCGATGGTGCTCACCAGCTGGTGCACCGTGGCGTAGCTTTCGATCTCGCACAGCCGGCTGACAGTGACCGACCCCGGCTCGGCGAAGTGGCTCAGGTCGTTCCGGAGCAGGTCCACGATCATGATGTTTTCCGCCCGGTCCTTGAGGGACGTGGCCAGGTCGTGGCGGAGGGCAGCATCGGTGTCCGGATCAGCAGCCCGGCGGCGGGTTCCCTTGATCGGCTCGGCGCGCATGCCGCCGTCGGACGCTATCCGCAGGAACCGCTCCGGCGACGTGCTGGCCACTGTGAGCCCGCCGAAGCGCAGGTAGCTGGCAAACGGCGCCGGGTTCCGCCGGCGCAGGGCAAGGTACGCGGCCCACGGGTCGAGCGCCCGCACCGCCGCTTCGAGGGTGGTGGTGAGGCACACCTCGTAGGAATTCCCCTCGGCGATCTGGTGCTGGGCATCGGCGATCTTGCGCTTGTAGCTCGCCTCGCTGTCCCGGCCGGCAAATGCCGGCGCCGCGTTTTGGGCGGCCGCCTTTTGGGTGGGCGCCGCGGCTTGGGCCGCCGGAAGTACGACGCCGTTGCTGCCGCCCGCTTCGGGTGCGGCGGTCACCGCATCGCGGGCGCGGCCGAGCCAGTCCGCGGCATCCGGCGCGTCCAGGGCAAGCAGCCACACAGTGTTGTCGGTGTGGTCCAGGACCACGCCCCGGCCGGCAAAGACCAGCGCCGCATCGGGCGTGTCCGAGCGGACGTCCCGCCCGCCGGTTTCCCGCTTCAGCTCGTAGCCGAGGTAGCCCAGCCAGCCCAGCGCGAACTCGCACGGGTAGTCCTCCGGTCCGCGCACCGCTCTCCGTCCCCATACCGTCTCCATCCAGCGGAAGAACGGTCCGGACACATTGGCCGTGGCGCACCCGGCGGTGATCCGGGTGATCCCGGAACTGTGCAGAACAGACTGGCCGAACGTGCCGCCGTCGTCCGCCAAAATACTGAAGCGGCTGCGCGCCGCCGCGGGAGTCTCCCTGCCGGGACCGGCCGCGCCCGCCGAACGCAGGGAGGAATCCAGCCACACCGCGTTCGGGGACGTCCCGTACAGCGCCTGAAAAAGTGCGGCGGGATCGGGGCCGGCGTCGATGCGCTCAGACACCAGACGCAGGCCCCGCCGGGAAGAGAGTTCGGGAACCAGGGCGGTGGTGAGTGCGGGGAGGTAGGTGAGGGCCTGCAGGGCGTCCGCGGGGGCGGTGCCGTCCGCGCGGTTGAGGACCCGGACGTGGGCGTGCTGCGGGATGTCGTCCGCGGCCAGGAGTTCCGCCTCCTGGCCGGCCCACTGGTCCCAGAATGGCCCGTACGTCTCGCCGTCACGTGCCAGGGCGCGGCTGCGGCGCTCGCCGTCGGGGGAGTCCGCCCAGATGACGGCGTCCAGAAGCGGCCTGGCTGCGGCGGCCCCAGCCCCCACGCCCTCGACGATCACGATCTCCGCGGGCAGCGTGACCCGTGGCTCGCCGTCGTTATGGTTTTTCCAGTCCCAGCTGACCCACGTGGCCGCTTCGCCGCGGCTCAGTGGCGCCAGCACCGTGGTGACGTAGCGTTCGATGCCGGCGGACAGCCCGTGCCAGCCGGGATAGATGTCCTCCAGATGGAACAGCGAGACCTTGTGGTGGTTCCGCAGCCTCGCCGCGAGCTCAATGGCCAAAGTGGTTTTACCTGCGCCGGACCGCCCGTCAATGGCGATGATCACAGGTACGGGGGTCATGAAATAGAGCGTACCTGCTGGCTCTCCTGAACCTGGACGTTGTGAAGCGGGCTGACCTCGGTTCCGCGGCCATGGCGCTTGCCGTTGCGGGCCCGCCGCTCATCCATCCGGACCGGGGCCGGGACCGTGGCCGCTTCGGTGCCGGCGTCGTGCTCCCCGGCCGCGAGTGCGTCCTGCACGTAGCGGACGATGCCCGGGACGGCCGCCTGGACCTGGTCCCACACCGCCTCGAAGTCGGCATGCCCGCCGTACCAGGGGTCTTCGATGCCCTGTTCCAGCGGATCGCCGTCCTCCATGTCCGGGTCGAAACTGCGGAGCATGCGGACCCTCGACAGTGACTCGTCGTCCGGGGCAGAGGCCCGGAGCCAGCCGTAGTGGTCCACGTCCAGCGCCAATATCAGCTGGCGCTCGCTGAACCATTCGGATTGCCATTCCCGTGCGATGTGCCGGTCCGACAGAAGGTGGTGGGTGGTGAGTTTCCGTGCTGCCCGGGGGTCGATGGGGCGCCCGGCCTCGTAGGCGGTGGTGCCCGCGGAATCAACGATGACGACGTCGGCGAGCCCGGCCTCCGCGAAGGCGGCACTCAGCATCAGCTCCGCCATGGGAGAACGGCAGATGTTGCCGGTGCAGACTGTGATGACGCGGTATGGGCTCGTCGTTGAGTTCATTGCCTAAGCATGGACGATGCCAGTCCCGCTTGGCTAGTAAGGGCCCTTATTATCTGCAGGCTTCGTAAAGTTTGTGAATATTCCTGTCACAAGATTGCCACGGCGCCCGACCAGGACTAGTGAATGAACGCCAGCAGTACACCCACTGCGACGAACAGGACGCCGAAAACCCTGTTGAGGACGGTTTGTCCGTGGGCATTGTGGGTAAAGCGCTGGAACGATTTTGCCGCCGCCGCGAAGAAGAACCACATGACGAGGACGTCGATGAGAACCACCGTTGCCGCGAGCACGGCGTACTGGGGCAGCAGCGGGTTGGCGGGCCGGATGAACTGCGGCATGAAGGCCAGGAAAAACACGATGGCCTTGGGGTTGAGCAGGTTGACCCACAGCCCCCGGCGGAACATGGACCAGGCAGGCTCGTTCCGGAGCGCGGCCACCTTATCCTGGTCCAGGTCCGGCTTGCGCAGGAACTGCCTGATGCCCAGATACACGAGGTAGGCCGCTCCGGCGTAGCGGATGGCGTTGAAGGCAACGGGCGAGCCCGCAACCAGGACGCCGACGCCCAGGGCCACAACGATGACGTGCAGGATCAGGGCGGCCTGTTGCCCCAGGATGCCCCAGATGGACCGCTTGAACCCGGCCGTCAGCGAGTTGCTCATGGTGTTGATGGCGCCTGCGCCGGGCGTAAAGCTGATGAGGACGCCGGCGCCCGCGAGGGCCAGCCACAGGGAGAATTGCACCCATCAAGTTTAGTCGGTCCGGGGAGTGGGCCGTTCCGCAGGCGAGAATTGCCAAAAGTGGCCGCCTGGCGCGGGCGTTGAGCGGCCGTTTTTGGCAATTCGACGAGGCCGGCGACCGGGAGCGCGCAGTTGGACCCGGTGTCTAGGCCCGGGCGATGATCTCGCCGTTGGGGATGAGGAACCAGCCGTCGTCGGTGGAGCCCCAGCGGTGCCAGCCGGCCGAGATGCGCGTGAGGTCGGCCTCCTGCGCGAAGCCGTACTCGAGGGCCTGCTCCGCGAAGGCCGAATGGAGCACGCGTTCGCCCCACACCCTGGCCTGCCAGCGGCGCTGCTGCCCGGTGGCGTAGAGCCAGTTGCTGCTGGTGGGCGCCACGTCCGTGAAGCCGGCCGCCTGGGCCCACGAGACGAGCCGGCGGCCGGCATCGGGCTCCGCGCCGTTCCGCCGGGCGATCCGCTGGTAGAGCTCCATCCACTCGTCGAGCTCCGGGATGGCGGGATACCAGCTCATGCCGTGGAAATCCGCGTCGCGGACCGCAACGATGCCGCCAGGCCTGGCCACCCGCCGCATTTCCCGCAGCGCCTCGACGGGGTCGGTCAGGTGCTGCAGGACCTGGTGGGCGTGGACCACATCGAAGGTGTCGTCCTCGAAATCGAGGTCGTAGATGTTGCCCGCCACGAACTCCACGTTCTCGACGCCGCGGTCGGCCGCCAGCTCACGGGCGTGGGTGATCACGTCGGGGGAGCGGTCCAGCCCCGTCACCTTCCCGGGGGCGACCAGAAGCGCGAAGTCACAGGTGATGCTGCCCGGCCCGCACCCGACGTCGAGCACCGATACGCCCTGGGTGAGGTGGGGGATGATGAATGCGGCCGAATTCTCCGCCGTCCGCGAGGCATGGGCCCGGACCACGGACTCGTGGTGGCCGTGAGTGTAGACATCTTCCGGCTGCTGCGCGCTCATAGGGAAACGCTACTCCTTCTGCGCATCTCGGGGAGGTATCAGGAGGGCGCGTTATGGCGTGCCGGAGACCTCGTGGCTGGCCTCGACCGTGGCCGCGACCATGGCATCCATGAACCGGGCGGCCGTCTCGAGTTCCTGCGCCGTGAACCCGGCCATGGCGCTGCCCATGTGGCGGGCAAGGGGCAGGAACATGGCGGAGCCGTCGCGGTACGCCTTCTCCGTCATCCGGAGCTGGACCTGCCGCCGGTCCTGGCCTTCGCGCACGCGGACCAGATGCCCGGACCCGCACAGCCGGTCGATGAGCGCCGTGGTGGCCGGGGAACTGAGGTTGAGTTCCTTCCGCAGGGTTCCCGGGGTCACGACGTCGCCACTGGCCGAGTGCCGCATGACGGCGGCAAGGGCGTTTAGGTCCGTCCGGTGCATGTCATTCCGCCCGCCGGCGGCGTCAACGTAGCGGTTGGCCTCCAGGGTGAACTCCTGAAGCAGCCGGACCAGAGGGTGCTGCGTCCCTAGGGCGGAGGGGGCAGGTCCGCCGTGTTGCTGCGGGGTGCCAGGCTTCTCGGCCACAGCCGCCTCCTCTCCTCAATGTTGCCTTCCGGAGTTTACAGCCCGGGCATCCGTGATCCCCTTGAAGGGGCTATGTATCTCTATGGTGGAGATAGTTTATGCTGGAACAATCACCGACAACGGCCCGAGTGGCTGTCACGCCCAGGAGGTCTTCCCCATGATCCAGGCAGCCCGCACCTCGAGCCCACGGTTCTGGTTCCGGTGGCTCATTCCGTTTGTCCTCGTCGTCGGCTGGGTTGCCATCGCCGGGGTGGGCGGGCCCACGTTCGGCAGGCTGGATGAGGTCTCGTCCAATGACCAGGCGTCTTTCCTTCCGGCCGGGGCGGAGGCCACCGAGGCCCGGGAGTGGCAACAGAAGTTCCAGGACTCCGGCGAGGTTCCCGCCGTCGTCGTGATATAAAGCGGTAGCGCGCTCACCCCTGCCCAACTGGGTGAGGCGGCCACCCTGAAAACCAGGCTGGAAGGCCTGCGGCTGGGCAGCGCGGTGGTGGGGCCGGTGCCGTCCCAGGGCCGGCAGGCCGTGCAGTACATCGTGTCCGTTGCCGCATCTGAGCCGGCGGGCGCCGTCGCAGAACTGCGCGACGAGGTCCGGGCGGCCGCGCCGGACGGCACGCAGACGTTCGTCACGGGACCTGCCGGGCTCGCGGCCGACCTTACGGGGGCCTTCGCCGGCATCGACGGCATCCTGCTGCTCGTGGCGCTGGCCGCGGTGTTTGTCATCCTGCTTGTGGTCTACCGGTCTGTGCTCCTGCCCTTCGCCGTGCTGCTGACGTCGGTGTTTGCGCTGTGCGGCGCCATCCTGCTGGTGTTCGGCATGGCGAAGGCGGGCTGGATCCAGCTCAACGGCCAGAGCCAGGGCATCCTCTCCATCCTGGTGATCGGCGCAGCCACCGACTACGCACTGCTCTACGTGGCCCGCTTCCGTGAGGCACTCGAGCACACGGCCAACCGCACCGCCGCCGCGCTCGCCGCCTGGCGGGCGTCTTTCGCCCCGATCCTGGCCTCTGGCGCCACGGTTGCCATCGCCCTCCTTTGCCTGCTGTTTTCCGACCTCAACTCCAACAAGGCGCTGGGCCCGGTGGCGGCTGCGGGCATCGTGTGCTCGCTTTTCGCCGCGCTCACCCTGCTCCCGGCCTTCGCGGCGCTCCTGGGGCGTGCCGCGTTCTGGCCGTTCCGGCCCAGGCTGCTGCCTGAAGAGGCGCGTGAGCCGGAACTGACCACCGGGCTGGAAGGCCAGCGTGGGCTCTGGCGTGCCGCGGGGACCCTGGTGTCCCGGCGTCCCCGTGCGGTGTGGGTGGCGTCCGTGCTCCTGCTGGCCGTGGCCTCGGCCGGAATCCTGCAGCTGAAAGCCAACGGCGTGCCGCAGACCGCCGTCATCCTCAGCCAGTCCAACGCCGTGGACGGGCAGGATGCCCTGGCGCGCCATTTCGACGCCGGCAGCGGCAGTCCCGCGGTCATCGTGTCCAGTCAGGGGAAAGCTTCGCAAGTCCTCGAAACGGTCCAGGCCACCGACGGCGTGGGGGCCGCCTACCTCCTGGCCGAGGGCAGCGTGCCCATCACGGGAGCCCCGGGAACGCCTGCGAGCCCGGCCGTGCGCGACGGCAGGGTGCTCCTCAACGCCACCCTCGACTTCGCCGCCGATTCTGACGCTGCGGAGAATGCTGTGGCAATGATGCGGGACAGCGTGAAGCGGGTGGACCCCGGCGCCCTGGTGGGCGGCGTGACCGCCACCGCCCTGGACACCAACACCACGGCGCAGCGGGACCTCGCGACGATCATCCCGGTGGTGCTCGCCGTCATTCTGCTCATCCTCATGGTGCTGCTGCGGTCCGTCCTCGCGCCCGTCCTGCTGATTGCCTCGGTGGTTCTGTCCTATGCGGCCGCCATGGGCGTTTCCGCCATCGTGTTCAACAACGTCCTTGGCTTTCCCGGAGCCGACGCCACCGTGCCCCTGTTCGGCTTCGTGTTCCTGGTGGCCCTGGGTGTGGACTACAACATCTTCCTGATGAGCCGGGTCCGCGAGGAGTCGCTGAAGCACGGGACCCGGCCGGGGATTCTGCGCGGCCTCGGTGTGACCGGCGGGGTGATCACGTCCGCCGGGGTGGTCCTTGCCGCCACGTTTGCGGCCCTGGGCGTCATCCCCATCATGTTCCTGGTGCAGCTGGCCTTCATCGTGGCCTTCGGCGTGCTGCTGGACACCGTTCTGGTTCGCTCGCTCCTGGTTCCCGCCCTGGCCTATGACCTGGGCCGGCGCATCTGGTGGCCGGGCAAACTCGGCCGGCACGATGCGCCGGAAGCCAGCAGACTGGAAGGCCCCGCGGAAGTTTTCGTCCGCTAGCTTCCCGCGGGCATCCCCGCCGGGGCTCGTCCCGTGTCCGGACCCGCGGCGAGCTCTGAGCGCCACCACTCCACAGTTGCCTTGGCAGCCTCGTGCAGGGGAGTCGGGAGAAGGCCCAGCTGCTCTTCGCTGGCCCTCGAATCCATCACGAACGGCCGCTGGAACTGGTAGAGCATTTCGCCGAGCTCCCGCATGTCGGCGGAGAACAGCCCCAGGGTGCGCAGAACCCAGCCCGGCACCGTGTGGACCCTCGCGAGCGGCATATTAGCGGCGGCGGCGAAGGCTTGCGCGATCTGGCGTTGCGTGAGCGGCGGGATGGTGGGCGCGTGCAGGACCCGGTTCCACAGCCCGGGCTTCGCCGCGGCCCTGATCATGGCCGCGGCAAGATCGGGAACGTACGTGAAGGAATGCGGCTGGTCCGCGCTTCCCACCATCTGCAGCGGCCGACGTGCGAGGACGGCGGGCACCATGCGCTCGCCGGCGTGGGCCATCCGGACACGGGGGCCGAAAAAATCGCCCGCCACCACGGATACGGTGTCCGTGGCGCTTGCCGCCCGGGCCCGCAGCAGTGCCGAGCGGACGCCGCGTTTGCCGCCGCGCGCCTCCCGCGGGCTTTGCTCCGTCATCACCTGGCCGGGCTCGCTGTACGAGTAAAGGCTTTCGGGAAAAACGACGACGGCGCCCGCCTCGCCTGCTACCGCCAGGACCGCCTGTTCGGCGCCCGGAAGCTCCCGCTCCCAGGCCGCGGCGCTGTAGGCGGAACCGTGGACGCAGTGGAAGACCGCCGCCGCGCCCTCGAAAGCGTCACCCAGCAGACCCGGGCTGGACACATCCGCCTTCAGCTTTTCGATCTGCGGATGGTCGGGGCCGTTGCCGGAGCGGGTGAGGACCCGGACGCGCTCGCCCCGCTCTGCCAGCTGCTCTGCCACCGTCCAGCCCACAGGGCCCGCACCGGTGACCACATAAAGACCTGACATTGACGTTCTCCTTTGCTGTTGTGACCCTGACGGCCGGGCTTTGAGAGCACTGCTCTCGAATTAAGAGTGCGGCCGGCTGGCATTAAAGTCAAGAGCACTGCTCTCAATTGTTGACACTGCTCTGATTCGTGCCATGCTGGGCGGATGCCAGCCATCTCTCCGACCGCCAGCGGGAAGTTTCGCACGCCGCGGGAACGTGCGCGGGCGCAGACCATTGCCGATATCGTCCGGCTTGGCCGGCAGCACCTGGCGCAGCATGGTGCTGCTGCCCTCTCGCTCCGCGCCGTTGCCCGCGACCTGGGCGTGGTCTCGTCAGCTGTGTACCGCTACGTCGAAAGCCGGGATGAACTCCTGACTCTCCTGCTGGTGGATGCCTATGACGAGCTTGGCGACGAGGTGGATGCCGCCGTCGGGGCCGTCGCCGACGGAGACTTCAGGGGCCGCTTTGCTGCACTGGCCCGTGCCGTCCGGGGCTGGGCGCTCCGCGAACCCGCACGCTACGCCCTCCTGTTCGGCAGTCCGGTGCCCGGTTACCAGGCGCCCGCGGAGCGGACCACCGGCCCGGGCACCCGGGTGGTGATCAAGCTGGTGGGGATTCTGGATGCGGCGTACCGGGCGGCCAGCTTTGCCGCGCCCGAAGGCAGGGCGCTGGCGCCTGCGCTGGCTGCGGACCTGGAGGCGATCCGCGGGGAGCTGCATCTGGCAGTTCCGGACGCACTCCTGGCCCGGGGCGCCCTCGTGTGGACTTCCCTTTTCGGGGCCGTCAGTTTTGAAGTGTTCGGGCAGTACGGTGCCGGCACGTTTACCGCGCCGGATGAACTGTTCGAGCACCACATAGCCGTACTGGCGGATCTCGCCGGCCTGTAGTACGTCCGGATTGGCCCCGCTGTTCACGCTGCCCCCTCCGGCCCCTGTTGCTGTCCGCGCCCGCTGAGTAGACTTCCAGTGCGCCCGGACCAGGCGCGCACAGTCCTTTCGAAGGAGTGATCAACCGATGACTGAAAACAGTGAGTCCGGCGCCGACGGAAAGGCCCATACCGGTTCCAGGAATCCGGCACTCGAGGGGGACGGTGGCCGGCTTGAGGAGGGTGGCGGCCAGTACGTGGAAGGCGATTACGGCGATGCCGGCGTGGCCGGAGGCGAGCCCGTCGCCGAGCCGGAAGGCGAATACCAGGTGGGGGACTACGGCGACGCGGGGACGGTGGCACCTGCCGCCGAGGCGGAAGAGGGCGAGTATCCGGAAGGTGACTACGGCCGGGCCGGCGCCGTTGGGCAGGAGTTGCCCGGAGACGAGGAAGGCGAATATCCCGAGGGTGACTACGGCGCTGCCGGCACGGCCCCGGAAGGCGGTGCCGCCGAAGAGCTGAAGGACGAACTGCTCGGCGGCCAGGTCAACGCGCCGCGGAATGACGACGGCGGCACTTCCCCGGGCGGCTAGGCGCAGGTTCACGCTGGGCGAAATTCGCCCGCCATTTATCGAAGAACCCCTGGTTTTACGCGGATATCCCGCGGGGCAATCGGGGGTTCTTCTCTGTTTTGGGGAGGCTCGAAGGCAAAGTTGAGCGCACCTGACTCAAGTTTGGATTGACTTAAATTCCGCGCTGAGTAAAGTTGAGTGCAGACCGCTCAAGGAAGTGGGCGACCCCAAGTTTCCACGGAAAGAAGGAAGCAACACATGTCACGTGCAGTAGGTATCGACCTCGGAACCACCAACTCCGTCGTCTCCGTTCTCGAAGGTGGCGAGCCCACCGTTATTGCCAACGCCGAGGGTGGCCGCACCACGCCGTCGGTCGTTGCGTTCTCCAAGTCCGGCGAAGTCCTGGTCGGCGAAATCGCCAAGCGCCAGGCCGTCAACAACATCGACCGCACCATCGCTTCCGTCAAGCGCCACATGGGCACCGACTGGTCCGTGCCCATCGACGACAAGAAGTACACGGCCCAGGAAATCTCCGCCCGTGTCCTCATGAAGCTCAAGAACGACGCCGAGTCCTACCTTGGCGAAAAGGTCACCGACGCTGTGATCACCGTTCCGGCCTACTTCAACGACGCCGAGCGCCAGGCCACGAAGGAAGCCGGCGAGATTGCCGGCCTGAACGTCCTGCGCATCGTCAACGAGCCCACCGCGGCAGCCCTGGCCTACGGCCTGGACAAGGGCAAGGAAGACGAACTCATCCTGGTCTTCGACCTCGGTGGCGGCACGTTCGACGTCTCCCTGCTGGAAGTCGGCAAGGACGAAGATGACTTCTCCACCATCCAGGTGCGCGCCACCGCCGGTGACAACCGCCTCGGCGGCGACGACTGGGACAACCGCGTCGTGGAGTACCTGCTGAACCAGCTCAAGGTCAAGGGCATCGACCTGTCCAAGGACAAGATCGCACTGCAGCGCCTCCGCGAAGCTGCCGAGCAGGCCAAGAAGGAACTCTCCTCCTCCACCAGCACCAACGTCTCGCTCCAGTACCTCTCCGTCACCCCGGACGGCCCGGTGCACCTGGACGAGCAGCTGACCCGCGCCAAGTTCCAGGACCTGACCAAGGACCTGCTCGAGCGCACCAAGAAGCCGTTCCACGACGTCATCAAGGAAGCGGGCATCAAGCTTTCCGACATCGACCACATCGTGCTCGTCGGCGGCTCCACCCGCATGCCCGCTGTCTCCGAACTGGTCAAGGAACTGGCCGGCGGCAAGGAGCCCAACAAGGGCGTCAACCCGGACGAGGTTGTGGCCGTTGGCGCAGCCCTGCAGGCCGGCGTGCTGAAGGGTGAGCGCAAGGACGTTCTCCTGATCGACGTCACCCCGCTGTCCCTGGGCATCGAAACCAAGGGCGGTGTCATGACGCACCTGATCGAGCGCAACACGGCCATCCCCACCAAGCGGTCCGAGACCTTCACCACGGCTGACGACAACCAGCCGTCCGTGGCCATCCAGGTCTTCCAGGGCGAGCGCGAGTTCACCCGCGACAACAAGCCGCTGGGCACGTTCGAGCTGACCGGCATCGCGCCGGCCCCGCGCGGCGTCCCGCAGGTCGAGGTCACCTTCGACATCGACGCCAACGGCATCGTGCACGTCTCCGCGAAGGACAAGGGCACCGGCAAGGAACAGTCCATGACCATCACCGGCGGCACCGCGCTCTCCAAGGAAGACATCGACCGCATGGTCAAGGACGCCGAGGAGCACGCAGCCGAGGACAAGGCCCGCCGCGAGGCCACTGACACCCGCAACACCGCCGAGCAGCTCGCCTACTCCGTGGACAAGCTGATCGCCGACAACGCTGACAAGCTGCCGGAAGAGGTCAAGACCGAGGTCCAGTCCGACGTCGACGCCCTCAAGAAGGCCCTCGAAGGCACCGACGACGCCGCCGTCAAGACCGCGTTTGAGAAGCTGCAGGCTTCCCAGACCAAGCTCGGCGAGGCCATCTACGCCCAGGCCGGTTCCCCGGACGGCGCCACCGGCGCTGCAGGTGCTGAAGGCACCCCCGCCGGCGACAAGACGGGTTCTTCGGATGAAGATATCGTCGACGCTGAGATCGTCGACGAAGAAGAGAAGAAGTAACCATGCCGCATCACGGTAACGAAGAAGAGCACAACTCTTCCCGCGACCAGGGCAGCAACCGCGACGAACCGGTCATCCGGGACCACCGCAAGGTGGACCCGGTAACCGGGGAAGCCCGCCACCCGCAGGGTGAGCCGGCAGCCTCCGCGGCGGATTCCGACGGCGACGCCCTCGCCCAGGCTGAGGAAATCCTCAACCAGGTCGAGGTGCCCGCCGAGGAGTCCGTGGCGCAGGGGACCGAGGCCGCCGCGGCGGCGGAGCTGAAGAACGACCTGCTCCGCCTGCAGGCCGAGTACGTCAACTACCGCAAGCGGGTCGAACGCGACCGCGCCGTGGCAGGGGAGATGGCCGTCATCGGCGTCCTGAACTCCCTGCTCCCGGTGCTGGACGACGTCGACGCCGCCCGCCAGCACGGTGACCTCGCGGACGGCCCGTTCGCCGCGATCGCCGCCAAGCTGGAGAACGCGCTGAAGACGTACGGCCTGACCCGCATCGACGAGACCGGCGTGGAGTTCGACCCGACCATCCACGAGGCCCTCATCCAGCAGCCCGGCGATGACATCGAGGTTGACACCGTCAGCCAGGTTCTCCGCTCCGGCTACAAGTCAGGTGAACGGGTCCTCCGCGCGGCCCAGGTCATCGTCGCTGTCCCGGCGTAGCATTACCCCATCGAGTTGGCAGTTCGCGCAGTGATTCGCAAGAACATTGCCGCGAACTGCCATCTCGGCACAGAGATTTGAAAGGAAACGCCATTGGCTAGCCAGGACTGGGTGGACAAGGACTTCTACAAGATCCTTGGTGTTGCCAAGGACGCTTCCGACGCCGACATCAAGAAGGCATACCGGAAGCTTGCGCGGCAGTACCACCCGGATACGAACTCCGGGGACGCTGCTGCGGAGAAGAAGTTCAAGGACATCTCCGAGGCGTACTCCGTGCTGTCCGATCCTGATGAGCGGCAGCAGTATGACGCCATCCGGGCCATGGGCGGCGGGGCACGTTTTGCGCCTCACGGTGCCGGGAGCACGGCGAACGGCGGCTTCGAGGACCTCTTCGGCGGCCTCTTCACCGGTGGCGCCGGTCGCCACTCCGGCGGGTTCAGCACCGCTGGTGGCGTTCCACCCGAGTTCGCCGACCTGTTCGGCGGCGGCTTCGGTGGCGGCCCTGCCGGTTACCAGCGCGCACCGCAGAAGGGTGCCGACCGGTCGGCGAGCACCAGCATCTCCTTCGCCGGGTCCATCCGCGGCACCACCATTGGGCTGCGCGAACCGGACGGCGAGGTCATCGACGTCCGGGTGCCCGCGGGCATCAAGGACGGCCAGAAGGTGCGCGTCCGCGGCAAGGGCCAGTACGGCCCGGCGGGCAACGGCGACCTTCTGGTCACCGTCAATGTCAAGACCCATGACTTTTACACGCGCGACGGCGACAACCTCCGGATCCACGTTCCGGTCAGCTTCCCGGAGGCTGCTTTGGGCGCCGACATCGAGGTTCCCACGATCGACGGCGAACACGTCCGGGTCCGTGTTCCCGCCGGCACGCCGTCGGGGCGCACGCTCCGGGTCAAGGGCCGCGGTGTCAAGACATCGAAGGCCACCGGGGACCTGCTGGTGACCATCGACGTCGCCGTGCCGCAGAACCTGAGCAAGGAAGCCGAGGAGGCCGTGAAAGCATTCGCAGCGGCCACCACCGGAGCGGACGTCCGCCAGGGCCTGGCAGCCAAGGCCCGGCTTTAGGGACGGGTGCCGGCCGTGGACATCAATTTCGATCAGCCGATCTTCGTCATCTCGGTGGCCGCCGAGCTTGCCGACATGCACCCGCAGACACTCCGCCAGTACGACCGGCTGGGCATTGTCTCGCCCAGCCGGGCGCCGGGCAAGTCCCGGCGCTACTCCCAGCAGGACGTCAACCGGCTCCGCGAGGTGCAGCGGCTGTCCCACGAGGGCGTCTCGCTCGAGGGGATCAAGCGCATTCTGGAGCTCGAAAACCAGGTGGCTGCACTGCAGCGCCGGGTGAGCGAACTGACCGAGGAACTGGCCCGCCGTCGTGATCCCCTGGATTCCCGGATCTTCGCCGCCGGCACCGCCGGCGACGTGGTGAGCCTGGCGCGCGGCCAGCGCCCCCGTCCCCGTTCGCAGGCCGTCGTGGTGTGGCGCCCGCGCGGCGATAGCTAGCAAGCCGCCTCCAGCCAAGCGCCTCCGGCCAAGCGCGGATGGCCTTCCCATTGCCAGAATCGGATGCGGTGCCAAAATAGGGTGCAGCGCCGGAACGGGGTCACCAGCCGCAATGCCGCGGCCCAGGCTCCCGGGCAGAAGGGACGCAGGGCCGTGACCTACATCAAGGATTTTGACCAGCTGGGACGCAGCGATCTGGACGAGGCAGGCGGCAAGGGTGCCAACCTCGGTGAGCTGGCCCGGGCCGGTTTTCCGGTGCCGCCGGGCTTCGTGCTCACCACGGCGGCCTACCAGGACTTCGTCAACGCCAACGGGATCGCCGGCCGCATCCTTGAACTTGCCGCCCTCCCCGCCGGCGCTTCGAACAACGACTATGACGCTGCCGCCATGCAGATCCGCGCCTTGTTCGCCGAGAGCAGGATGCCCGAGGAGATTGGCGGAGAACTCCTCGCTGCCTACGGGCGGCTGGGCAACCAGACGGCGGCCGGAGCAGGCGACGAGGCCGGAGCGGAGTCCAGCGGCGACGCCGCACGGGTGGCGGTGCGGTCCTCGGCCACGGCGGAGGACCTCGCCTCGGCCAGCTTCGCGGGCCAGCAGGACACTTACCTGAACGTCACCGGGCCGGATGCCGTGGCCGCCGCAGTCATTGACTGCTGGGCGTCGTTGTGGAACGCCCGCGCCATGGCATACCGCTCACGGAACGGCTTCGACCCGGCCACTGTGCGCCTCGCCGTGGTGATTCAGGAAATGGTCGACGCCGGGGCCGCCGGCGTGCTGTTCACAGCCAACCCTGCTACCGGCCGCCGGGACCAGTCGGTGATCAGCGCCGCCTGGGGGCTGGGCGAGTCCGTGGTCAGCGGGGCCGTTTCCACGGACGACGTCGTGGTGGATGCTGCGACGGGGCGCGTGGAGCAGCGCCGGACGGCGGACAAAGACGTGATGACGGTCTATGGCCGAACCGGCACCACTGAGCAGCCTGTTCCCGAAGAGAAACGCCGGGCGCCCGTGCTCGGCGATGATGCGGCGGCCGCGCTGGCCCGCCAGGGAGCGGCCATAGCGAAGCACTTCGGGGTGCCCCAGGACATAGAGTGGGCGCAGGCGGCAGGGGAATTCTTCATCCTGCAGGCGCGTCCGATCACCGCACTGCCCGAGCCTTCGGCCGACGCACCGACGGAATGGCCGCTGCCCTATCCGGACGGGATGTACTTCCGTGCCAGCATCGTCGAGCAGCTGCCGGACCCGTTGTCGCCCCTGTTCGCCGACCTCATCGACGGCTCGGTTACCCGGTCCCTGAAAGCCCTGCTGGCCGAGGCGGTCGGAAGCAGTAACGTGGTGCGGCCAGGGGACGTGTCGCTTCCCACCGTCAACGGCTACGCGTACTACTACTACAGCAACGCCGGAATGCGGCGGGTGATGGGCAAGTCGCTGACGGCGATGCGCGCACTGGCCCGGGGCAAGGCCCATATGGGAATCAAGGGCTGGCGCGAACATTCGCACCCAAGGTACCGCGGGCTTGTGAAGTTCTGGGCGGCCAAACCGCCGGCGGACCGTCCGGCCCCCGAGTTGCTGGACGGCATTTCCGCGCTGCTGGACGCCGGGGCCGCGTACTACACAGCGGTGCAGTCCATCATTCCGATCGCCGCCACCAGCGAGATCATGCTCCGGGGCTACTACGACAAGCTCGTCCGCGGGCCCGGCGACCCGTCCGCGGAGGTCTTCCTCCTCGGCTACGACAGCGAGCCCATCCGCGCGGAGAAATCCCTGTATGACCTTGCGGTGTGGACCCGCGAGAGGCCGCAGCTCGCCGCCGCCGTCACGGAAGGATCAGCGGCCGCCATCGCCGATGGTCTCCGCAGCGGCACGCCGCCCGCTGGCGTGTACGGGAGCGGGGACGGGGTTGCGGGCGTGGATCCGGAACAGTGGGACCAGTGGCGTTCCCGCCTCCAGCGGCACCTGGACCGCTACGGGCACGCCGTCTACAACCTTGATTTCGTTAATCCTGTGCCGGCCGATGACCCGTCGGCACTGCTGGAGACCCTGAGGTACTTCGTGCGGGGCCAGGGCAAGGATCCGCACCAGCGCCAGCAGTTGTCAGCCGACCGGCGGGAGGAACAGGCCCGGCTGATCAGCGCCAGACTGGGGCCGCGCCGTCGAGCGGTTTTCCGCAGGCTGCTGCGGTGGGCGCAGAAAGCGGCGCCTGTGCGCGAGGACGCACTGGCCGACGTCGGCCTGGCGTGGCCACTGATGCGCCGGATGCTGCTGGAACTGGGGGAGCGGCTCACGGCTTCGGGCGTCATCGCCGCACCCTCCGACATCTTCTGGCTTCGCCTCGATGAACTCCGCAATGCCATCGACTTCGGGCTGGCAACGCCCGGCGCGGCCATCACCGGCACGGACCGGCCGGTGCGGGCAGAAGCCGTTGAACAGCGCAAGATGCTGTGGCGGGGCCAGCGAAAAGCCGCGGCCCCGCAGCTGCTGCCCGAGAGCCGGTGGATGGAACGCGCGTTCGGCAGCATGATGCCCGCGCGTACGCGGCAGCAGGCCGGAGATGTCATTACCGGCGTCGGCGCGAGCTCCGGACAGGTGACCGCACCGGCCAGGCTGCTGCACGGCCCCGACGACTTCGCCAGCATGCGTCCCGGCGAGGTGCTCGTGGCACGCATGACCACCCCCGCGTGGACACCGCTGTTTGCGATGGCATCGGCGGTGGTCACGGACGTTGGCGGCCCGCTGAGCCACAGCTCGATTGTCGCCCGTGAGTACGGCATTCCCGCCGTTCTGGGAACGGGCGTGGCCACCCAGCGGGTCACCAGCGGACAGCAGATTAAGGTCGACGGCGACGCCGGAACCGTCATGCTCGACGGTTCCTGTGCTCCCTAAAGTCCAGGGTCACTGCCGCCACGGGCAGCTGACGCAGGGCCGGGGCCCTCGGAGGCGGTGGGCGACCGGCGGTAGTGGCAGCGTTGCAGGCTACCACGGCTGATTTGTGGGGAACGCGCACGAGCGTACAGTTGCGGCCCTGGTCTGCGGTACTGCAGGTAAGAATGTCAGTGCCCCGGATCAGAATGGGTTTATGGAAGCTTTCGGGGGACGCACCGCACACCGGGCCGCAGGGCCGGGTGCCGGCGTGTTGGCTTCTGTGACAGGGAACGACGGCGATGGCTTGCTCAGCCGGGGGTCCTCCGCTGGCGCGGTTAAGAATGTCAGTGCCCCCTCTCATACTGTGGGTATGGATAACGGCACGGCTGCTGCGGAGGTGTTGGAGGCTATTGGTGCCTCTGCCTTGGCGTTGGCCGCCGAGCTCCGGAGGGCCGCTGGCGCGGCTGTTCTTGATCCTGCCCCGGCGGGCGCTGATCCGTTGCCGCATCACGTTGACCCGCTTGGGGAGCAGGCGGCTGCGTTCCTGGGCGGCCTGACCGGGGTGGCCGGGATGGAGGCCCGGCTTGCGGCGGTGAAGGTGCAGTTTGCCGCCGGTTACGCCGCGGCGGATGCGGCGATGGCGGGACCTGGTGAAAGCCCGCAGGACGTTGCCGTGCGGCAGATGTCCGTGACGGCGGAGGTGGCCGGTGCGCTGACCATCAGCGAGGGTGCGGCAGCGCGGTTGCTGGTTGAATCGAGCATGCTGAGCACGGATCTGCCGGTGACGCTGGGAGCTTTGCGGGCGGGGAGCATTTCCTGGCAGCACGGGCGGGTCATGTGCGATGAAACCGACGGGCTGTCAGCCGAAGCCGCAGCAGCCCTGGAAGCGCACTTCCTGGATCCGGACGCTTCCAACCGGGCGCGGGGTTGCCCGGCGGGGGAGCTGACCCCGGCGAGGTTCCGCGCCAAGGCACGGTATTGGCGGGAACGGCATCATCAGGACAGCATCGAAACCCGCCACCGCAACAGTGTGAAGGACCGGCGCCTGGAGTACGTCCCGGCCCGGGACGGCATGGCCTGGCTCTCGGCGTTCCTGCCCGCGGACCAGGCCGCCGGGATCTGGAACCGCTCCACCGCCGCCGCACGCGCAGCCCAGGGCCCGACCGAGACCCGGACCCTGAGCCAGCTCCGGGCCGATGTCTTTTCCACCGGCATGCTCGGTCCCGTTTCGGGGATTGATGGCACGGGCGCAGCATTCTTCGCCGGCCCGGTGCCCGCAGGTGCTGGGCCCGCAGGTGTTGGGGCCCCAAGTCTTGGGGCCGCGGGGGACGGGCCCGCTGCTGATGGGACGGCTCGTGGTGTGCCGGTGGGTGATGTGCCGTCCCCGAGGGCGCAGGTCCTGGTCACGGTTCCGGTTTTTTCGCTGCTCGGACTGACCGAGGAACCGGCCACACTGGACGGGTACGGGCCCATTCCCGCCAGCATGGCCCGCCGGCTCGTCGCCGACGGCGCGAGATCGTTCCTGCGCGTCCTGACCGATCCGCGGGACGGGGCTCCGCTGGAGATCGGACGCACCAGCTACCGGCTCACCAAACCGATGCGCCAATGGCTGCGGCTCCGCGATGCGCGGTGCACGTTCCCGGGCTGCAACAACCACTCCCTGGACAACGACGCCGACCACATCCTGGCCTGGGCCGACGGCGGCACCACCGGCGTCGCCAATCTTGGCCAGCCCTGCCCCAAACATCACCGCCTGAAACACGCGTCGGCGTGGACGCCGGTCGGCGCCACCAGGGAGAGCCCGCCCGGCTGGATCTCACCCGCCGGACGGTCCTACCCCACCGAATACCAGGACTGGGAACCACCCCACTGGCCAGACAGCCTCGAACCGGACAGCCTCGACCCGGACAGCCTCGAACGAGGCAACTTCGACCTCGACAGACCCGAGAACCTCGGCCCACCCCTGCCCTTGGATCCCTTGCACGACTGGTCTCCACCAAGCGCTGCATGAGGGCGTGTCTTTCGTATTCCGACGCGCCCAACCGCAGTTTCGGCTGCCTCCGGCGCTAGAGTCCCAGGCAGTCAGCTTCCTACGGCGTGAGCACCCTGATCGGGGAGCCGTCCAGCCATGCCGTGACGTCCTCGAATGCGCCGCCGAAGAATGCCCGGTAACTCTCCTGTGTGACGTAGCCCAGATGGGGCGTCAGGAGTGTCCGGGGCGCGGCCAGCAAAGCGTGCCCTGCCGGAAGCGGTTCCTCGTCGAACACGTCAATGGCCACACCGCGGATCCACCCCTCCTGCAGGGCTGAGACGAGAGCCGTTTGGTCGACGAGGGGGCCGCGGGCGGTGTTGACGAGGACGCCCTGCGGGCCGAGAAGCTGCAGTTCCCGTTCGCCAACCGTCCCCTCCGAGCGCGGCGACAGGCGGAGGTGCAGCGAGACGACGTCGGACTCCGTGAAGAGTTCTTCCTTGCTGACCCTGCGGGCGCCGGCCGCTGCGGCCGTTTCCTCCGTCAGGTTCTGGCTCCAGGCCAGTACGTCCATCCCGAAGGCGCGGCCGTAGGCGGCCATGCGCTTCCCGATCTTTCCGAGGCCAACGATTCCGAGCGTCTTGCCGGCGAGCTCGAACCCGATGCCGTGTTGCCAGCGCCCGGCCCGCAGGGACGTCTCTTCCGCGGTCAGGTTCCGGGCGAAAGCCAGCAGCAAGGCCCATGTCAGTTCCGGCGCGGCTGTGGGCGAGCCGCCCGTTCCGCACACTACAACGCCGTGCTCGGCTGCCGCTTCCAGATCGATGGCAGCATTGGCGGCGCCGGTGGTCACGAGCAGTTTCAGCTGCGGCAGCTGCCCGATGACGCTGCGGGGAAACGGCGTGCGCTCCCGCATGGCGATGACGATGTCAAAGTCCGCGAGGGCCGCTGCGGTTTCGGCCTCCGAGCCAAAATGCCCGCCGAACACCGTGACGGCGACGCCTCGCTCTGCCAGGGAGCTCCACGGGGCGAAGTCCTCCGCGACTCCCTGGTAGTCGTCCAGGATGGCTAGCCGGTACTGGTTCATGGCTTTACGGTATCGGACGGTTGCCGCGGCCAGCGCCGGTCGGCAATTGTCAGGACCGGCGGGCCCAGCGGGTCTGGCCGTCCCGGCCGGGAATCCGGGTGCCGCCCGGGCCGGTGATGGTCCTCCGGGCGCGCCGGAAGACCATCACGCCGTCGTTCTGCAGAAACAGCGCGCGTCCCCGGCCGCCGTCCTGGATAAGCCAGATGACGCTGCCGTCCGGAGCCCGCATGTCGATGCAGCCTGCGGCGACGGCGCACCCGTTGCGGCGGATCTCCACCTCGTCAGCGGGGGAGAGCGTTGCCCAGTTGGTTACGGGTTGGCGGGCCGGCCATGGTGAACGGGCCCGGAGATCGGGGGCGCAAACGGTCATGAGTGATGTCCTTCCAAAATGCCTCGGGTCAAAATGCCGCGGCCCGCGGCGTGGTTAGTGGTGGCGTGAGGGCGGAGCCGCTCAGGGGCGAAGGCTCAGCCGCCCGCTTTGACGGCCAGCACCGGGCACGATGCCTCCAGCAAAATCTGCTGGGCGGTGCTGCCCATGATCAGCTTCCCTACCGGGGTCCGTTTCCGGAGGCCGATCACGATGAGTTCGGCCCGGTACTTCTCCGCAGCGTCCAGCACCTCGTTGGCCGCGTCGTTGCCCCGGACCGGCTGAAGCACCAGGTGCTCTATCCCTTCGTGGTCCAGCCGTTCTGTCACCTCGTTGATGTCGGCCGCCTGGGCGTACCTCTTGTCCACGATGGCGTCTCCCCGGGAGGAATTGATGATGACCAGTCGCGTTTGGCTCTTGTGCGCCTCCGTGATGGCCCGGTCCAGGGCTGCGGTCCCCTCGGCCGTGGGGACGTAACCGACGATGATACTCACGGGTTCTCCTGTCCGTGGTTGGCGTGGTTGGCGTGGGCGGCGTGGTTGTCAGCCGCAGGGCGGACAGCGGCAGGTGCCTCCACAGCGGGTGAAAGATAGGAACCGGCTGAGGGTTCCTCAACCGACGGCTCCTCGGCAGGCCCACCGGCCATGGCCAGTCCGGCGGGGCGCGGCCGCAGGCGGCGCCAGAGCTTTGCCGCCAAGGGCCAGAGGAGGACCAGGGCCACGATGATGTAGACGACGACGGCGATCGGCTCGCTCCAGAGGCCGGACACGTCGCCCGCGCTCAGCTGCAGTGTCTGACGGAGCTGCTTTTCAAGACGCGGTCCGAGGATCACGCCAAGGATGAGCGGCAGGACGGGAAGCCCATAACGGCGCATCATGAAGCCGAGTGCGCCCAGGACCAGCAGGACCACCAGGTCGAACGCCTGCAGGTTCACCGAGTAGGCGCCCAGCGTGGCGAAGAAGAGGATGCCGGCATAGAGGTAGGGGCGGGGCAGGCGGAGCAGCTTTGCCCAGACGGGCGCCAGGGGCAGGTTGACCAGCAGCAGGAGGAAGTTGCCGATGAACAGGCTGGCGATCAGCGCCCACACCAGGGGGCCTTCGTTTGCGAACAGCAGCGGACCCGGCTGGATGCCGAACTGCACGAACGCGGCGAGCATGACTGCCGCCGTCGCGTTGGTCGGCAGGCCGAGGGCCAGCATGGGGGTCAGGGTACCGGCGGCGGCGGCGTTGTTGGCAGCCTCCGGTCCGGCAACGCCTTCGATGGCGCCCTTGCCGAACTCCTCGGGGTGCTTGGAGAGCCGCTTCTCGGTGACGTAGGAGAGGAACGTGGGGATCTCGGCGCCGCCCGCGGGCAGTGCGCCGAACGGGAAGCCGAAGGCAGTGCCGCGCAGCCACGGCTTCCAGGACCGCTTCCAGTCCTTCTTGCCCATCCATGGCGTGCCCACCGGGATGATCTGCAGCGGGGTGCGGCGCAGGTGTGCCGCGACCCAGAGGGCTTCACCGACAGCGAAGATCGCCACTGCGACCACCACGACGTCGAGGCCGTCAGCCAGCAGCGGCAGGCCGAAGGTGAGGCGGGCCTGGCCGGAAACGATGTCAAGGCCTACGAGGCCGACCGCCAGCCCCAGGCCCAGGGACGCGAATCCACGCAGTCGGGACGAACCAAGGACGGCGGTAACGGCCAGCAGGGCCAGGACCATGATGGCGAAGTAGCTCGGCGAGCCGAGGCTTACGGCGAACTTAACCACGATCGGCGCGAAGACCACCAGGAGAGTGGTGCCGATGGTGCCGGCAATGAACGAGCCGATGGCCGCCGTCGCCAGCGCCTGGGCTGCCCTGCCGGCCTTGGCCATCTTGTTGCCCTCGATCGCAGTGATCACCGAGGACGATTCGCCGGGGGTGTTGAGCAGAATTGAGGTGGTCGAGCCGCCGTACATGCCGCCGTAGTAGATGCCGGCGAACATGATGAAGGCACTCGTCGGTTCCAGGACGGAGGTCACCGGAAGCAGCAGGGCCACGGTCATGGCCGGGCCAATGCCGGGCAGCACGCCGACGGCGGTGCCGAGGAGAACGCCGATCAGGGCGTACAGGAGGTTCATGGGGGTCAGCGCGGTGGCGAACCCGGCCATGAGTGAGGACAGGATGTCCATCTAGAGAATCCCTTCAAGGAGCCCGGCAGGGAGGGCGATGCCCAGGCCGAGGTAGAAGCCGTAGAAGGTCAGGAGCGCCAGGGCCACGGAGATGAGTCCGTCACGGACATAGTGGCGGCTGCCCAGCGCCCAGACGCTGCCCCAGAAGAGCACCGTTCCGGAGATGACCCAGCCGGCCCAGTCGATCAGCAGGATGTTGGCGACGAACGCACCGGCCAGCGGTAGGACGGTCTTCCAGTCGGCCGGGTGGGTCAGGTCGACGTCCTCGCCGCCTTCGGCCTCGCCGCGGCCGCCGCGCAGGACATTCACTGCCAGCATTGCGGCGCAGACGAGCAGGAGCCCACCCACCACGATCGGCAGGGCCTTGGGTCCCACCGGGTCTGACTGGGAGTAGGGCACAACCAGGCGCAACGCGTCGGCGAGGACGATGGCGCCGGCCACCCCGAGCAGGGCTGCGACGCCCAGCTCGGAGCGGCCTTTAAGGCGGGAGGCCAATGAGGTCACGCCAGGCCGAGCTTCGTCAGGACATCGGCTACGCGCTTGTCCTGGTCGGTGAGGAACGACTTGAATTCATCGCCGGTGATGAAGGCATCGGTCCAGCCGCGCGTCTTCAGCGTTTCCTTCCAGGCGGCCGACTCATGCATTTTCTCCAGGGTGGCGATCAGGGCGTCGCGGTCGGCGTCGCTGACGCCGGGAGGGGCCACGATGCCGCGCCAGTTGGTGAAGACCAAGTCGATGTTGGATTCCTTGAGCGTGGGGGCGTCCACTCCCTCAAGTCGCTTTTCACCGCTGGTCGCCAGCACGCGGATGTCGCCGGACTTGATCTGCTGGATGTATTCGCCTGCGCCGGAAGCCGCGAAGCCCAGCTTGTTGCCGATGATGGCCGGGAGCAGGTCGCCGCCGCCGTCGTAGGAAACGAAGTTGACCTTCTTGGCGTCGATGCCCACTGCACCTGCGAGCTGCATGGGCAGGAGGTGGTCAGGGCCGCCCGCCGATGAGCCGCCGCCGACGCTGACCTTGGACGGGTCCTTCTTCCAAGCGGTCACAAGGTCGTCGATGGTCTTGTAGGGGGAGTCCTTGGAGACCATGATGGCGCCGGGCTCTTCGATGAGGCGGGCCAGCGGGGTGGTCTGGGTCAGCTTTGACTCGGACTTGTTGGTGTAGCTGGCGCCAACGACGCCAAGGCCCATGAGCATGGCCAGGTCGCCGTTGCCTTTTTCGTTGACGATGCGGGCCAGGCCCACGGTGCCGCCGGCGCCGGCGAGGTTGAAGACCTCGGGGTTCGTGGCCAGCTTCTCGTCCTCGAGAACCTTTGCCGCGGCGCGGGCGGTGGTGTCGTAGCCGCCGCCGGGGGTATTCGGCACCATGATCCGCAGCCCGGCAAGGGGTGCGGTACTGGCTCCGCTCGTGGAGGGGCCGGCCGCGGTCTTGCCGGTAGCTCCGCAGCCGGACGCCATCAGGGCAATGCCTGCGGCTACTGCGGCCACGCGCAGTGCGCTCATTCCGCGCATGTTTTTCCTCTTCTCGTTTTTGATCCGTTTGATCGGGGTGATTCCGATGCTAGGGCCCAACGTGACCGGGCTCACCCTTGTGTAAGCAGAGAAAGTTAAGTTCATTTCGTTCACGTTTCCGGAGTCCCACTGGGCGCCCTGACGGGGAAATGGCCGGGTAGCGTGTCAGGTATAGTTCAGCGCACCCCCGGACCTACTGGAAGACCGGACCCACAGGAAGAACAGCAGCACATGACTCGACGGCGAGGAATGTCCCTTGCGGGACAGTATCTTCGGCTGCAGCTCCTGATCGTGCTGGCCGTGCTGGTGGCCGTGGTGGCGATCTCGCTGGCCCAGTCGGCGGCAGCCTTTGAACGCGTCGAGGGCCGCCGGGCCCTTTCTGCCGCGGAGACGCTCGCAGCGACCCCTGCCGTCCGGAGCCTGCTGCCGGATGCCCAGCCCCAGGGCAACTCCGTGCTGCCTTCGGTGTCCGAGGCGGTCCGGACGATTTCGGGGTCCTCCCAGGTGGCGCTGGCCCGGGCCGACCGGACGGTGGTGACGTCGTCGGACCCGTCCCAGGAGGGCCGCCAGCTGGAACTGGGCGACAGCGCGGTAATGTCCGGGCGGGCGTGGACCGGGGTGGTCGGAACCGGAGCCGGGGAAGCCGTCGCCGCGCACGTGCCGGTGCTGGATGACGCCGGGAAAATGGTGGGAATTGCCGTTGTGGGCAGGAACTACCCGTCGGTGCTGGAGCGGCTGGGTGACGCGGTCCCGAACCTGCTGACTTATCTGGGCGTGGCAAGCGTACTGGGCGTGGCCGGCTCGCTCCTGCTGGCCCGCCGCGTCAAACGCCAGACGCTGGGCATGGAGCCGGACGAGATCACCGGCCTTGTGGAGAACCGGGAGGCGATGCTGCACGGGCTCAAGGAAGGCGTGGTGGCGCTGGATCCCCAGCAGCGGATCACGGTGGTCAACGACAGTGCGCGGAGCCTGCTGGGTCTCCCGCACGACTGCGTGGGCAAGGACCTCGGGAGCCTTGCGGTGCAGCCGGTGCTGCGCGAGGTCCTCACCGAAGACCAGCCCGGCCCGGACCGGCTGGTCCTGGTGGGGGAGAAGCTGCTGGTGCTGAACCGGATGCCGATGCGCTCGCACGGACGGGTGATCGGCTCAGTCACCACCCTGCGCGACCGGACGGAGCTGGCCTCCCTGGAACGCGAGCTGGGTACAACGCGGACGGCCACCGACACCCTCCGGGCGCAGGCACACGAGTTCGCCAACCAGCTTCACACGATCTCTGGACTGATCCAGATTGGCGAGTATGACGCCGTCGTCCAGTTCGTCAACGGCACGACGTCGAACCGGACCCGGCTGAACGACGACGTGACCAGCAGGATCGAGGACCCTGCCCTCGCCGCGCTCCTCATTGCCAAGTCGAGCCTCGCCGCCGAACGCGGGGTGTCCCTGCAGCTCGTGGGGGATTCGCGGCTGGGCAAGGTTGACGAGGAACTCTCCCGTGACCTGACCACCGTGGTGGGCAACCTGGTGGATAACGCTCTTGATGCCGTCACCAACACCTCCGAGGCGGAGGTTGAGGTACTGATCGGAGAGAACGACGGCGGCGTGCGGGTTGACGTGCGGGACTCGGGACCGGGGGTCCCGGTAGAGGTCATGGACGACATTTTCCGGCAGGGGTTCAGTACCAAGAATTCGCCCGACGGCGGCCGCGGCTACGGCCTGGCGCTCGCCAGGGTGGTCTGCCAGCGCCGCGGCGGACGGCTCATCGTTCGGAACGACCACGGTGCGGTATTCACGGCACTGCTGATGCGCAAAACTGCTGATGCTTAAAGAGGGGCAGCCTTGATCAACGTACTTATCGTCGACGACGACTTCATGGTGGCCAAAGTCCACGCGGGCTTTATCCAGCGCACGCCGGGATTCGCCGTCGTCGGGGTGGCGCACACAGGAGCGCAGGCGGTACTGGAGACGGCCCGGCTGCAGCCGGACCTGGTGCTGCTGGACATCCACCTGCCCGACGTCAACGGCCTGGACCTGATGCACCAGCTGCGGGAAGTGGCGCCTGAGCTGGACGTGCTGGTGATCAGTGCCGCGCGCGAGGTGGAGACCGTGCGGAAGGCGCTCCGCGGCGGGATCGTGCACTACCTCATCAAGCCGTTTTCCCAGACCGACCTGCAGGAACGGCTGGAGCACTACCGCAACACCTACCAAAGCCTCGACTCGTCCAAGGACGTGGCTGAGCAGTCGGACGTCAACCGCGTCTTTGGGCTGGAACGCGCGGACCGGCCGCTGCCGAAAGGCTGCAGCGCCGAGACGCTCCAGCTGGTGGAGAAGGCGCTGCGCGCCGGCGGCGCAGACGTGTCGGCAGCGGAATTGGCCGAGCAGGTGGGGACGTCGCGTGTCAGCGCGCGGCGCTATCTCGAGTACCTCAACGACGCGGGGCTGGTGGACGTGACACTCAAGTACGGCGTCGGACGTCCCGAGCGGCGATATGTGTGGAAGGCGGGGTGAGCAGCCGGCTGTTGATGGCCCGGCTGCCCCCAGACGAGGTTTTTAGGGCTGGGCTCTGACGGATTCAATGCCCTGCAGCGCGCTGATGGTGACGGCGTCAATGTCCGCCGTGCCATCAACGCTTACCAGCAAGGCGCGCCGGCCGTACCGTTCGATGACGGGCTCCGTTTCCTGCCGGTACAGCTCCAACCGGTGGCGAATGACGTCCTCGGTATCATCGCTCCGTCCCTCAGCCTCGGATCGGAGCAGCAGGCGCCGGACGATCTCGTCGTCGTGTGCGGTAATTTCCACCACGGCATCGAGCCTGGTCCCGGCCGCGTCCAGGATGCCGTCGAGGTCGTCCATCTGGCTCACGGTGCGCGGGTAGCCGTCCAGCAGGAAGCCGTTCCTCGCGTCCCGTTCCTGCAGCCGCTCCCGCAGCATTGCCGTGGTGAGATTGTCCGGGACGAGGTTGCCGGCGTCGAGGAATTCCTTGATTTCCCGGCCCAGGGCCGAGCCGTTGGCCAGGTGGCTGCGGAACATGTCGCCGGTGGATATCTCCGGGATGTGCAGCTGTCCGCTGAGCCGGTGCGCCTGGGTGCCTTTGCCTGAGCCGGGCGGGCCGATGAGCAGGATGCGGGTCATGCTTTTGGTCCGATCTGCCGAGAAAGCACGCTAGTGCCCATTCTTCCGCCCGCCCCCTCCGCCTGCAATGGGTGGGTGCCCATGTGCCGCGGTGTTCCCAGCTTCCGGGTGTTCCCAACGGCGGTAGCGGCTCCTAGGCTGGGACCCAGCAACTCTCCGGGCACGAAGCCGCCCGGCACCAAGGAGACCATTATGACCACGCTGAGACCATTATGACCACGCTGCGGGACCGGCCCAACACCGCCCTGATGGTGCTTGATATGCAGAAGGGGGTGGTGGCCGAAGCGCACCAGCGGGACGCCGTCGTGTCCAACATCGCCGCCCTGGTGGACCGGGCCCGCGAGGCCGGGATTCCGGTCGTCTGGGTCCAGCATTCCGATGACCGGCTGGAGAAGGGGAGCGAGGCCTGGGAGTACGTGCCCGAGCTGGGCCGCCGCGAGCAGGAACCGGTGGTCCAGAAGTCATTCAGCGACGCCTTCGACGGCACCGACCTGGAGCAGGTGCTGGCCGCCGCTGCGGTGGGCCGGCTAATGGTCGCCGGAGCCCAGACGGACGAATGCATCAGGTCCACCATCCACGGGGCGTTCGTCCGCGGCTACGACGTGACGCTGGTCAGCGACGCCCACACGACGGAGGACCTGACCGAATGGGGTGCTCCTCCGCCGGACCAGGTCATAGCCCACACGAACCTCTACTGGAAATACCACGCAGGGCCCGGCCGGACGGCTGCCGTGGAAGAAACAAAGGACGTCACGTTCAGCGGCTAAGTGCCGGCTAACCGGAAATGCCGGCGGCGCGCTCCTCCAGAAGCTCCCGCGTGCGTTGGTTCCTTGCCAGCCCGGCCGCCGTCGTGAACTCCGAGCGGGCCTCCCCGGGTCGTCCCAGCCGGACCAGCAGTTCCCCGCGGACGCTGGGCAGCAGGTGCGTTCCGCGCAGCGCGCCAGCGGCGGCGAGCCCGTCCACGATGGCCAGCGCGGCCGCCGGTCCGGTGGCCATGGATACCGCCACGGCCCTGTTCAGTTCCACCACGGGGCTGGGCGCGATCCTGCCCAGCGCCTCATAGAGCAGCACGATGCGCTGCCAGTCGGTGTCGTCGACACTTGGCGCCAGCGAGTGGCATTCGGCAATGGCGGCCTGCAGCGCATAGTTGCCGCGGCCCCGTCCCAGTGCGTCGCAGCGGCGCAGGGCGGCACGGCCCCGGCCGATCTGCGCCCGGTCCCACCGGGTCCGGTCCTGGTCCGCCAGCAGGACCGGAGACCCGTCGGGAGTGGTGCGGGCCGGGAACCGGGAGGCCTGGAACTCCATCAGGGCCACCAGCCCGTGGGCCTCGGGTTCGCGGGGGACCAGCCCGGCCAGGATGCGCCCCACCCGCAGCGCCTCGTGGGCCAGGTCGGGCCGAATCCAGGCATCTCCCGTGGTGGCGGCGTACCCTTCCGTGAACATCAGATAGACGACGCCGAGGACAGCTCCCAGCCGGGCTCCCCACTCGTTGGGCTCGGGAACCTCGAAAGGCACCCGGGCCGCCGCCAGCGTTTTCTTGGCCCGCACGATCCGCTGCTGCACGGTGGCGACCGGAACCAGGAACAGCCGCGCGATCTCCTCGGTGGTGAGGCCGCCCACCACCCGCAGCGTCAGCGCCATCTGGGCCTCCCGGGAGAGGACCGGGTGGCAGGCCGTGAACACGAGCCGGAGCACGTCGTCCTCCAGCGGAACCCAGGCTACGCCGTCGTCGTCCTCCAGGTCCCGGGCCATGGCCCGGTACTGCTCCTCAAGCCGCGCGGACCGGCGCCACGCATCGATGGCCTTACGCTTGGCGACGGCGGTGAGCCAGGCAGCAGGATTGTCCGGTGTCCCGGATTCCGGCCACCGGACCAAAGCCTCCGCCAGGGCTTCCTGGGCCAGGTCCTCGGCGAAGCCAACATCCCGGGTGGCACGGGCGAGGGCCGCGACAATGCGCGCGCCCTCGATGCGCCACAGGGCATCAACACGACGCCGGACCGCGGCCGCCGCGTCTTGCCTCCCAGCCTCCTGGCTCACCGCCCCTTCACTCACTGCCCCTTCACTCACTGCAGGCTCCGTCAGTTGTCAGTAGCCGGCTCAGGGCTGGTTCAGCTCCTGGCGCCACACTGCTTCCTTCTGGATGTACTCGTTGTCCGCGAAGTCGGCGAAGTCGTCGGCCTCAGCTATCCGGCGGACCTCAAGCTTCGATCCCGGGCCCAGCGGGCAGCGGCTGGCCCACTCCTTCGCCTCTTCCTTGGAAGCCACCTGGACAATCCAAAAGCCGTTGAACAGCTCGTGTGTTTCGCCGTAAGGGCCGTCCGTCACCACGGGCGGTTCGTCGGCGAAATCGACCACGAAGGCCGAGCCCTCGGACAGATCAGTCAGGCCCTCACCGGCGAGCATGACGCCGGCCTTGATGAGCCGTTCGTTGTAGGCGCCCATCTGGTTGAGGATCTCCTCGAACGGAACCTGCTTCGACGCTTCGATGGCTTCGTCCGTGGCGCGCATGATGAACATGTACTTCATGGTTCTCTCCTTGCCTTGACGTGGACGCCGTGTGCGTCCGTCTACTATCCCGTCGAACGGGCCATGCGGAAATCGACAGGAGGCCTGAAGATTTTTTTTGCGGCGGGCTTATCGGCGCCGGCGGACCTCTACCTGGCCGTCGTTCACCCTGGCTTCGTAGCTTGGCTGGGGAGTGGTTGCCGGCCCGCGGACTATGTGGCCGTTCCCGAGCCGGAATGTGCTGCCGTGCCAGGGGCAGGTGACGCAGCCGTCCGCGATTGTTCCCTTCTCGAGCGGACCTCCCATGTGGCTGCACACGCTGTCCAGAGCCAGGATCCCGGAGCCGAAGCGGTACAGCAGCACGGAGACCTTGCCCGCGTCCACCTTCCGGTGCTCCCCGTCCGCCAGTTCGGACTCCGCCAGAACGGGCGTCCAGTCCCTGGGGCCTGTCCTGCCTGCCGTCTTGTTGACGTTGACCGTGTTGCCGAAGACAAGGTGGCCGCCGAGGAAGCCGCCAAACATCAGGACCCCGAAGCCGGCCAGCCCCAGTGTTTTTCCGACGGCCCGGCTGCCGGTGGCCCTGGCCACGGCCGAGGACGAGAACAGGCAAAGTGCCGTTCCGTTGGCCACGGCGTGGACCAGACCCACCCGGCGCGACTTTCCCTGAGTGTCGGACCAGTCGTTGAGGCCGGCCGCTGCGGTTGGAACGGCCGTCGCTATCCCGACGGCGACCAGGATGTCCGCGGCCGGCTCAGCGGCGGGCCCGCCCACGGCGTCCAGTACGGTGGCCATGGTCCAGGCGCCGATGGGGAAATCGGTCAGGACGGGATGCAGCGGGTGGCCCAGGGATGTGCCGCTGAGGGTGTTGCGGACAGGCCGCGGCTGCACGGCTTTTCCAACGGCCGTGGAGAGGGCGGACGCCACCCCGTCCAGCCGGTCGAAGTGTTCAATGGCGTCAACTAGCGCATGCAACGGATTCACGGTGGACTCCTTCGGCCTGGCAGTCAGGACAGGTGGTCCACCAAAGTCTGCATTGCCGCGGACCCGATGACAAGGTGCCGGCAGGGCAGTCTCCGGTAACGTACTCTCACGTGCCGCTGTCATCCCCCCGAATATCCCGCGACCCCGCTGCCCCGGTCTCCGAGGGGCTGGTGAGGCCGGTCATGGCTGGAATTGTGACGGCGCTTGTTGGCTTCACTTCGACCTTCGCCGTGGTCCTCTCCGGACTCCGCGCAGTAGGGGCGAACCCGCAGCAGGCATCGAGCGGTCTCCTGGCCCTCTGCCTGGCGGTGGGCATCGGCGTCGTGATCCTTGCCCGGCAGAGCCGGCTTCCGGTGACCCTGGCCTGGTCAACACCGGGTGCGGCCCTGCTGGCCGTCGCCGGAGTGCCCGACGGCGGGTGGCCGGCCGCCGTCGGCGCCTTCCTGGTGACAGGGGTTCTCATCGCTGTGACGGGGCTGGCCCGGCCCCTGGGCAAACTCATCAGCAGCATCCCGACACCTCTGGCCCACGCCATGCTGGCGGGAGTTCTGCTGCCGTTGTGCCTTGCACCGGTGAAGGCGCTGCAGACCGCTCCGTTGCTGGTGGTTCCGGTCCTGCTCTGCTGGCTGGTGCTGTTCCGGTTCGCGCCCCGTTGGTCTGTGCCCGGCGCTCTGGCCATGGCACTCGCCGGCATCGTTGTCCAGCTGGTGGTCGAAGGACGGGCAGTGCCGGCGGACGGCCTGCTGCCGGCGATGCAGTGGACAACTCCTGCCTGGTCGCTGGGAGCAGTGGCGGGGATCGCCCTGCCGCTGTACATCGTCACCATGGCATCCCAGAATGTTCCCGGAGTGGCGGTGCTGGGGTCCTTCGGTTACCGGACGCCGTGGCGGTCCGCCATGTTGGTCACCTGTGCCGGCACGCTGCTGGCGGCGCCGTTCGGCGGCCACGCCATCAACCTTGCCGCGCTCAGTGCCGCACTGGCTGCCGGGGAGGAAGCAGGCGCGGACCGCGGCCGGCGCTGGGTGGCCGGCTTCGTGTCAGGGCTGGCTTACCTGCTTCTGGGCGCCTTCTCCGCGGGGCTCGCCGCCGTGGTGGCCGCGGCCCCGCCGGGGGTGCTGGAAGCCGTCGCCGGGCTCGCCCTGCTGGGCACAATCGCCGGGTCTGCCGCGTCGGCGCTGGCAGAGCCGGGCGAACGGACGGGAGCCGTGGTGACCTTCCTCGTGGCCGCATCGGGGCTGAGCTTCATGGGCATCGGGGCGGCGTTCTGGGCCCTGCTGGCAGGGCTCCTGGTCCGGGAGGTCCTGAAGGTCCGGAACAGGCCGCGGGGCAAAACTGCGGGTTAGCCGGCGGCCCGCTGTGTTCTGTGTTCGGCGCCCGGGTAGACGCCAAGAATCCACACCTCGGTGGTGAAGAAGTCGAGTTCCTCCAGGGCAAGCTTCAGCGACAGGTCCTCGGGGTGCCCCTCGACATCGACCATGAACATGGTCGCGGCAAACTCGTTGCCCACCATATAGCTTTCCAGCCGGGTCATATTCACGCCGTTCGTGGCGAAGCCGCCCAGGGCCTTGTAGAGCGCGGAGGGGACGTTCCGCACACGGAACACGAAACTGGTGACTGCCGGTCCGGGCAGGGCTTCCCGGGCCGGAAGTTCCGTCTCCCGGGCCAGGACCACAAAGCGGGTGGTGTTGGAGGGGTCGTCCTCGACCGCTGATGCCAGGACCTCAAGGCCATAGAGCTCGGCGGCCAGCGGCGGCGCGAGGGACAGCTTGGTGGGATCGTTCCACTCGCGCACCTCGCGGGCGGAGCCGGCGGTATCGCCGGCGATCACGGGTTTGAGCCCCGCCTCGCGGATCAGCTTCCGGCACTGGCCCAGGGCGTGAATGTGGCTGTGGACCTCGGTGGCCCCTTCGATGGTGCTGCCGGGGATGCCGAGCAGGTCGAAGTGGATGGGCAGGAAGAACTCGCCCACGATCTGCAGGCCCGAGTGCGGCAGCAGCAGGTGGATGTCCGCCACCCGGCCCGCAATGGAGTTTTCGATCGGGATCATGGCCAGATCCGTCTCGCCGCTGGACACCAGCTCGAAGGCGTCCTCGAAGCTGGCGCAGGGAACACTCTCCAGCTGGGGGAACATCTGCTTGCAGGCAATATCTGAGTTGGCGCCGGGCTCACCCTGGAACGCAATTTTCTGGGCCATGTTCCGTATGATGTCACGCCCGGCGCCGCCTAACCCAAACAGCGCCGCCTAACCGAAACGGTGCTGCTCACCTCTTCGCGTAGTCAGCAAACCCCTGCCAGTCGATCACTACACAGGCTTCATCGCCAACCGTCCAGGCATCATGTCCGGGCGGGATGATGCCGAAATCGCCGGGGCCGTACTCAATCTCCTCGCCGTCATCCATGACCACCTTCATCCGGCCGGAGATGAAGTAGCCCATGTGGGCAGCCTGGCAACTGTCCGTTTTCGCGATCGGTTTCACGTGCTCAGACCACCGCCAGCCCGCCTCGAACGTGGCCCGGCCGACGGCGCCGCCTTCCACGTTCACAAGTTGGAGCTGGCCCTTGCCGTCCTCAAACGGCCGGGTCTCCTCGGGGGAGTCGAAATTCTTGCGGATTGGACCTGGCATCTTAACCTCCTGTTGTGGGTATTCCTGCTTCGGGAATGAAGGCCTTGGAACGCAGATGCTGCGCCCTGCTATGCCACGTTGTAGGCCCGCTGGACCGGCATGTCAAGGGACCGAATGCCTGTGCTACGGTGCCTGCGCGCCCTGGTCAAGCAGGCGGCGGAGGGTCCTCAGGGCGGCGAGTGCCCGGTGGCTGACCAGCGCGGGGGAAATGTCGAACTGCGTTGCCACCTCGGCAACCGTGAGCCGGCCGTAATGCAGGGCCATCAGGACGTCGCGCTGCTCCATGTCGAGCATCATCAGGGCCTCGCTGACGCGGGAGCCCGCCGGCTCGCTCTCGGCATTGACCATGGACACAGGCTTCCGCGGCGTCCTTCGAGAATCCTGACGGCGGGCACCCCCAAACGGGGCGGCCCGTCCCCCTTACTGGGCGGCGTCGAACCCTGCGAGCAGGCGCCGCGTGGCAGTCTGCATGTGGGAACGCATGGTTGCCGTGACGGCGGCGGGATCATGGGCTTCCAGCGCGGTGAAGATTTCGCGGTGTTCCTTCAGCGCGGCGGCGGCATGGCCTTCGTCGGTCAGGGCCCGGTCCACCCAGATGCGAAGCAGCGAGCGGATGCTTTGCAGTAGCTCGCGGAGAACCTGGTTGCCCGAGCTGACAGCGATCTCGCGGTGGAATGCGGCGTCCGCCTCGACGAACGCGGCCAGGTCCTCGAGGTTGTCTTCCATGGTCTGCAGGTTGTCGCGCATGCGGCCCAGCGCAGCATCGTCGATGCGTTCAGCGGCCAGCTGCGCGGCCTGCACCTCGAGCCCGCTTCTGAGCTCCACCAGCTCGCGGGTGCGCGGGGCGCCCAGCATCAGGCCCCAGCTCAGGGTCCGGGGGAGCAGTTCCGAGACGCCGTCCCGCAGATAGGTGCCGGAGCCCGGCCGCACGATCACGATGCCCAGGATCTCCAGGGCCGCCAAAGCTTCGCGGACAGCCGACCGGCCCACGCCGAGGGATGCCGCGAGGGTGCGTTCGGCCGGAAGCCTGGTGCCGGCCGCTATGTCTCCGCTGGTGAAGTAGGCCAGCAGGCGCTCGGCAACCTCGGACACCACCGATCCCTGTTCCATGGGGCCAAGGGCGGCGCTGATCTTGGCCGTAGCGGCTGCGGAGTTTTCGGACATCTTCAAAGGGTAGCAACCGGCTGACCAATTTTCGGGCCGCAGCGAGGAAGGAAGAGAAATTCGTCAACCGGTTGACCAATTTGCCCCTTTGGTCGTATGGTTGATCTCACAACGCGTAGCCAATGCCGGTCTCCTTCCGGCGGACGGCATTGAGACACCCCCCAAGCATCCAGAGCAGGACGCGGCCGGGGATACCAACATCTAGGAGTCAATGTGGACACCACACAATCGGTGGTCGAAAGATCTGCAATCAGGAAAGTCGCAATCCGGCTGGTGCCGTTCGTTGCTTTGATGTTCTTCATCAACTACCTTGACCGCACGGCCATCTCCTTTGCCGGCCCCAACGGCATGAACACGGACCTGGCCCTCGGCGCGGCGCAGTTCGGCTTCGCCTCCGGCGTCTTCTTCATCGGCTACATACTGCTCGAGGTCCCCAGCAACCTGGCGCTGCACAAGTTCGGCGCCCGGCGCTGGCTGGCCCGCATCATGGTCAGCTGGGGCATCGTCTCCCTCCTGTTCACCTGGGTGGGCAACGTTGAGCAGCTCTACATCCTGCGCTTCATCCTCGGTGTGGCCGAGGCCGGCTTCTTCCCCGGCGCCATCCTCTTCCTGAGCCTCTGGGTTCCGGCCCGGCACCGCAGCAAGATCCTGGCCCTGTTCTACCTGGCCCAGCCGCTGACCACCGTCATCGGTGCCCCGCTGGCCGGCCTCCTCATCCAGCAGCACGGCCTCTTCGGCCTCGCCGGCTGGCGCGTCATGTTCTTTGGCGTTGCGGTCCCCGCGATCATCATCGGTGTCATCGCCTGGTTCTACCTAGCAGACTCCCCGGCAAAGGCCAAGTGGCTCACCACTGAAGAAAAGACCTGGCTGACCGGCGCCCTGGAGAAGGAAAAGAACGAAACCGTCGCCAGCAACAAGCACGTCAGCGTCCGCACCGTCTTCGGCAACGGCCGTGTTTGGGTCCTGTCCGCGATCTACTTCGGTTTCATCTACGGCCTCTACGCCCTCGGGTTCTTCCTGCCCACCATCATTGCCGGCTTCGAAGGCCTCTACGGCGCCAAGTTCGATGTCTTCCAGAAGGGGCTCATCACCGCGATCCCGTACCTGCCGGCAGCCTTCGCCCTGTACTTCTGGTCCAAGGACGCCACCAAGCGTGGCGTCAAGACCTGGCACATCGCGGTTCCTGCCCTGGTGGGCGGCCTCAGCATCCCGCTGGCCCTGTTCGCCGGCTCCCCGGCAGCCACCATCGCCGTCATCACCATCACGGCCATGTCCATCTTCGCGGCACTGCCCAACTTCTGGACCGTTCCCACCCAGTTCCTCACCGGTGCTGCAGCCGCGGCCGGCATCGCCCTGATCAACACCATGGGCAACCTGGCGGGCTTCAGTGCCGGCTACATCACCGGCTGGCTCAAGGACTTGACCGGCAGCTACACCGTGCCGATGTTCGTCGTCGGCGGCTTCATGCTCCTGTCCTGCATCCTGATGGTGGCACTGAGCCGCTCCGGCAAGGTCAGCGAGGGCATCGCCGCCGAGGCGCTGGACCCCACCGGCGCTGGACACCACTCCGAGCCCTGACCGCGGGCTTACCCAACTGACTCGCACTAGTTGTCGTTTTGAGCGCCCATAACGACAACAACTGCCAGTCAGTTGGGTCACCCCCGGCACCAGTCCCCACCGCCCCGCCAGCCCCACCCGAGATTTCCACTGATAGGTCCAGGAGTTCCGCATGACCCGCTTGTTCAATGAACCCGCAGCGTTCGCTGATGAGATGATCGAGGGCTTTGTTGCCTCGCACGGCCGGTGGGTGCGGCGCGTTGCCGGCGGCGTGGCCCGCAGCACGAAGAGCACCGCGGACACCGTGGCACTGGTGGTTGGCGGCGGCTCCGGACACTATCCGGCGTTCGCCGGCTTGGTGGGCCAGGGCCTGGCCCACGGTGCCGCGATGGGAAACCTCTTCGCATCGCCCTCCGCGCAGCAGGTCTACAGCGTGGCCAAAGCCGCCAACAACGGCGCCGGCGTCCTGCTGGGCTATGGCAACTACGCCGGCGACGTCCTGCACTTCACCCAGGCCCAGGACAAGCTCCGCGCCGAGGGCATCGACTGCCGCAGCATCGCCGTCACCGACGACGTCTCCTCCGCCCCGCTGGAGGAGCGCGCCAAGCGGCGCGGCATCGCCGGCGACCTGACGGTCTTCAAGGTCGCGGCCGCCGCCGCCGAGGCCGGCTACGGCATGGACCGCGCGGTGGAAATCGCCGAACGCGCCAACGACCGCACGCGCTCCTTCGGCGTCGCGTTCACCGGCTGCACCCTCCCCGGGGCCGAGAACCCGCTGTTCACCGTCCCCGAGGGGCGGATGGCCGTGGGCATGGGCATCCACGGCGAACCCGGCATCGATGAAACGGACATCCCGACGGCGGATGAGCTCGCCGAGCTGCTGGTGGGCAAGCTGCTCACCGAGGTCCCGGACGGCCTTTCCGCGCAAGGCGCCCGCGTGGTCCCGATCCTCAACGGCCTGGGCAGCGTGAAGTACGAGGAACTGTTCGTGGTCTACCGCCGCGTCGCCCAGCTCCTCGCCGAGGCCGGTCTGGTAGCCGTTGACCCGCAGGTCGGCGAGCTGGTCACCAGCTTCGACATGGCCGGCACCTCGCTGACCCTGTTCTGGCTGGACGAGGAACTCGAAACCCTCTGGAACGCCCCCGCTGACGCCCCGGCCTTCCGCCGCGGCGCCGTCACGGCCGCTGCCCTGAGCGCCGACGAACTGTCCGCGGACGAACTGTCCGCCGAAGCGGCAGAAACCGTGGCGATCCCGGAAGCCACGGATGAGTCGCGCGCGGCTGCCGTCCGCGTCCTGGCCGCCCTCGGCGCCGCCAAGGATGTCATTGACGCCAACGTCGAGGAACTGGGCCGCATCGATGCGATTGCCGGCGACGGTGACCACGGCATCGGCATGGAGCGCGGTGTCCGGGCAGCGGTCGAGGCCGCAACGGACGCCGTCGAACGCGGTGCCGGTGCGGCCACCACCTTGCACCTGGCCGCCGACGCCTGGGCCGACCGGGCCGGCGGCACTTCCGGTGCGCTCTGGGGCATGGCCCTGCGGGCAGTCGGGGATGCGGTCGGGGACAGCAACGCGCCCGACGCCGGCGCTGTCGCCACCGGGGTAAACGGCGCGGCGGCCGCGATCATGGGGTTCGGCAAGGCCAAGGTGGGCGACAAGACCCTCGTGGACGTGCTGGTGCCGTTCCGCGACGCCCTGTCCGCCGGCGCCGGCTCCGGCCAGTCCCTCACCGACGCGTGGGGTGAGGCGGCCACCGTGGCGCAGCGGGCCGCCGAGGAAACCGCCAACCTGCTGCCCCTCATGGGCCGGGCACGCCCGCACGCCGAGAAGAGCCTGGGCACCCCGGACGCCGGCGCCGTATCCATGGCGCTGATCGTCCGCGCCATCCACAACACCTTCGCCGAGGCGAAAGCTGCGGCAACCACCACTAAGGAGAACGCATGAGCGCCAAACTGCGCCTGGTCGTCGGTTCCGACGACGCCGGATTCGAGTACAAGGAAGCCCTGAAGGCGGACCTGGAAGCCAGTGACCTGGTTGAGTCCGTGCAGGACGTCGGGGTGGACGCCACCAGCCATACCCCCTACCCGTCCGTGGCCATCGCCGCCGCCGAACTCATCGCCGCCGGCAAGGCCGACCGGGCCCTGCTGGTGTGCGGCACGGGCCTGGGCGTGGCGATCGCGGCGAACAAGGTCCCCGGCATCCGCGCCGTCACCGCGCACGACAGCTTCTCCGTTGAGCGCTCGGTCCTGAGCAACAACGCCCAGGTGCTGACCTTCGGCCAGCGCGTCGTCGGCCTGGAACTCGCCCGCCGGCTCGCCAGGGAATGGCTGACGTACACCTTTGACGAGTCCTCGGCCTCCGCCGAGAAGGTCACCCTGATTAAGGACTATGAAGGTGTCACTTCCTGCTAATCCCGCCGCACCCCACGCTGCCGGCCTGACTCAGCCGCGGGCGATCATCGGCGTCAGCCTGAAGATGTACTTCGGCTACGAGCGAACCCTGGACTGGTGCCGGGACGTGGCCGAGGTCGCTTCGGCCCACCCGGCCGTCCGCAGCGGCGACATTGAACTGTTCGCCCTGCCGGCCCACCCGGTGCTGCCCGAGTGCGCGCGGATCCTGTCCGCCGCCGGGGCCGCAGCCGGCGCCCAGGACATCTTCTGGGAGGACGAAGGCGCCTTCACCGGCGAGGTCAGCGGCAAGATGGTGGCCGAAACCGGTGGCCGGTACGCCGAGGTAGGCCACGCTGAGCGGCGCCGCATCTTCGGCGAGGATGACGACGTGATCGGGCTGAAGACCGCTGCGGCCTACCGCAACGGCCTCACCCCGGTGCTGTGCGTGGGCGAACCCGAGCGCGGCACCGCTGCAGACGCCATCAAGCACTGCATCCGCGAACTCGACGGCGTCCTGAACCGTGCCGGAAGCCTCGGCAGCACCGGACGCACCATCGTGGCCTACGAGCCGCAGTGGGCCATCGGCGCAGCCGAACCGGCGTCGCCCGAGTTCATCAGCGAGGTCATCACCGGACTGGACGCCCACCTGCGCAGCCGCCCGGGCCAGGAATGCAGCCGGGTCATTTACGGCGGCAGCGCCGGCCCCGGCCTCATCAGCCAGCTGGGCCCCGCCGTCGCCGGCCTGTTCCTGGGCCGCTTCGCCCACAACCCGTCAGCGGTGCGGGACATCCTGGATGAGGCCGCGGAGCGCCTGGGGCTGCTCGAGGTGGCAGTATGAGCCGGATCGGATCGGGCTCAAGGATTGGCCTGAGCAGCTACGCCTTCTTCTGGCAGCTCTCGGACCGGGTTTCCCGTCCGCTGAGCATCCACGAGGCGCTGGAGCGGACCGCGGCACTGGGCGTGGACCTGTTCCAGATCTGCGACTACGCGCCGCTGGAAGCCATGGGCGACGACGAACTGCAGGCTGTGCGGGCCACCGCCGACTCGCTCGGGATCAGCCTCGAGCTGGGCACCAAGGGCATCCGGGCCGAGCACCTGCGGAAGTTCCTGCGTATCGCCAGGATCCTGGGCGCGCCGCTGCTGCGGACCATGTTCAACGTCCCGGGCCACACCCCGACAGCGGACGAGGCGGTGGAGATCTTCACCGCGGTCCTGCCAGAGTTCAAGGCAGCCGGAGTGAAAATCGCCATCGAGACGTATGAGCAGGTCCCCACGTCCCGGATCCTGGAGGTCGTGGAGCGCGTCGGCAGCCTGTACCTGGGCGTGTGCAGCGACCCGGCCAATACCGTGGCGGCCCTGGAGTCGCCGCGTGAGGTGATTGACGCCGTCGCGCCCCATGTTTTGAACATGCACATCAAAGACTTTGCGTTCAGCCGCAAGGAGGGGTGGGTCGGGTTTACATACTCCGGCGCGCCGCTCGGGGAAGGCCTTCTGGACTATGACTACATGGCCCGGAAGTTCCAGCCCAAAGAAAGAAATATTAACCAGATCGTCGAACACTGGCTGCCGTGGCAGGACTCCGAGGACGAAACCATCCGCCTCGAAAACCAGTGGACCCAGCAAAGCCTCGATTTCCTAAGGAGCAAATGAAATGTCTGCAGAACAGTTGACCGTCGCCGTTATCGGAGCCGGAGGCAAGATGGGGATGCGCGTTTCCCGTAACCTCCAGAAGTCCGGCCACACCGTGTTCTACTCCGAGAACTCACCCGCAGGCCAGGACCGCGTCCGCGCCGAAGGCCGTGAAATCACCGCCACCGACGAGGCCGTCAAGGGCGCGGACGTCGTAATCCTCGCCGTTCCGGACACCGTCCTGGGCATCGTGTCCGAAGGCGTCGTCCCGCAGATGAAGTCCGGCGCCATCCTGCTCACCCTGGACCCGGCTGCCGCCTACGCCGGCCTGCTGGCCAAGCGCGACGACGTCGTCCAGGCCGTGGCCCACCCCTGCCACCCGTCCGTGTTCCTGGAGCGCACCACCAAGGAAGAATGGGCGGACACCTTCGGCGGCGAGGGCGCCCCGCAGAACGTTGTCGCCGCGATCGACGAGGACGCTTCCGCGGACACCAAGGCGGCCGCCGAGGCCACCATCCGCGTCATCTACGCCCCCGTGATCGACGTCCACTGGGTCACCGTGAAGCAGCTCGCCATCCTCGAGCCCACCCTTGTGGAGACCGTGGCCTGCATGATCGGCACCCTGCTCAACGAGGCGCTGCACGAGACCGTCCACACCGCCGGCGTGCCCGAGGAAGCGGCCAAGGCCATGCTGTTCGGCCACGTGCAGATCGCCCTCACCAACGCCCTGCGCGGCTCCAACCCGTTCTCCGAGGCCTGCGAAATTGCCATCCAGTACGGCAAGAACACCATCATCAAGGACGACTGGAAGAAGATCTTCGACGACTCCGAGCTCGACCACGTCATCGCCAAGATGCTGAAGCTGGACGCCGTCAAGCGCTAAGGCCGTCAGCCGCTCAGCGCCTTTAGCCGGCACTGGCCCAAAACAGCACTGGATCCATCCCGCGGGGATGGATCCACTGCTGTTTAACAGACCTTCATCAGCCGAACCGGGCACCGCCGCCCACGGCCGGGGATCCGCCGTCGGACTTTATTTTTCGGGTGAACGCGCGGTCACCCGCGGCCCGGGCCATGTGACTTGAACGGCGGCCGTTTTTCCTGGCCGGCGGCGAGCCCCTGTGCCATGGGGAACACCGGACCGCGAGGCGGCGGAGGTTTTATGCAAACGAATGGATTAGTGCACGAGTTTTCGCATTATGTCCGGTCTGACCTCGTGTTTCTTCTCACGGGCGGGTACCCTTGCGGCCTCTATCGGGGCGTCAATAGCGTGGATAAGGACCCTTCGAACGAGCTAAGGACTTATATGCCCTCGCCAGCCGCCACGGATCCAGACCCCATCCACCCCGGCAGGAGCCGGATACCAGTCCTGGCACGCCTGACATCCGGCCTCCGCTGGGACCTTCCGGCTTCCCTCGTGGTGTTCCTCGTTGCCGTTCCGCTGTCGCTCGGCATTGCCGCGGCGTCGGGCGCGCCGGTCATGGCCGGATTGATCGCGGCTGCGGTCGGCGGCATCGTGGCCGGCAGCCTGGGCGGTGCGCCGCTGCAGGTGAGCGGCCCGGCTGCGGGCCTGACAGTCATCGTCGCCGGCCTCATTGAGCAGTTCGGCTGGCCCGTCACCTGCGCCATCACCGTGGCGGCCGGCGTCCTGCAGGTGCTGCTGGGCATGGCCAGGGTGGGACGCGTAGCCCTCGCCATCGCACCCGTCGTCGTGCACGCCATGCTTGCCGGGATCGGCATCATCATCGTCCTGCAGCAGCTGCACGTGATGCTCGGCGCCGAAGCGGGCGAAGCCGCGCTGCAGAACATCATGGCGCTGCCGGACAGCCTGGCCGCCGTCGACCCCCAGGCCGCCTTCCTGGGTGCTGTGGTGATCGCACTGCTCATCGGGTGGAAGTACATGCCGGCAGCCATCCGGCGGGTGCCGGGACCGCTCGTCGCCGTCGTGGCCGCCACGCTGCTGTCGCTGCCGTTCAATTCCGACGTCGACCGGATCACCTTTGACGGTTCGCTGCTGGACGCCCTCTCCCTTCCGCACCTGCCGCAGGGGGAGTGGACCGCCATCGCGGTGGGCGTCGTCACCATCGCCCTGGTGGCGAGCGTGGAGTCGCTGCTGTCCGCCGTAGCCGTCGACAAGATGCACCACGGCGAGCGCACTGACTTCAACCGCGAGCTCCTCGGCCAGGGCGCCGCCAACGTGACGTCGGGCATGCTGGGCGGGCTTCCCGTCACCGGCGTGATCGTCCGCAGCGCCACCAACGTGGAGGCCGGGGGGCGGACCCGCAAGTCTGCCATCCTGCACGGCATCTGGGTTCTCGTCTTTTCCCTGCTGCTGGCCGGAGTCATCCAGCTGGTGCCCGAGGCCGTGCTGGCCGGGCTGCTCATCATGATCGGCATCAGGCTCGTGAAGGTGGCCGATTTCCAGACGGCGCGCATCACCGGTGACCTGGCCGTCTATGCCGCCACGCTGCTCACGGTGGTCTTCGTCAACCTTCTGGCCGGCGTCCTGATTGGGCTCGCCCTGGCCGTGCTGCTGGTCGTCTGGCGCGTGGTCCGTGCAAGCATCCACGCGGAGCCTCTCGGCCCGGCAGCCGAAGGCCGGTGGCGGGTGGTCATCGACGGCTCCTGCACGTTTTTGTCGCTTCCCCGCCTGAGCAAGGTGCTGGCCGCGGTGCCGCCGGCGTCGCACGTCACGGTGGAGCTCGACGTCGACTACCTGGACCACCCGGTCCACGACACCCTGGAGGCCTGGCGCGTCCGGCACGCCAGCAACGGCGGCAGCGTCGAGATCGAGGAAACCGGCACCGCCACCCTCCACGCAGCCCAGGCGGGAACTCCCGCACGCGGGTCATCGCGCTCGGCGCTGCGGGGCGGGTTTGCGCCATGGCGGAGCTGGCAGCGGGACAGCCCGCCGCTGGCGGTCGACGCGTCCGGACATGTCCCGGCCCCGGTGCGCTCGGTCCTCAACGGCGTGGACAGCTACCACCGCCGGCACGCCCACCTGCTGCGTCCGCACGTCGAGGAGCTGTCCACCTTCCAGGATCCTGACACGCTGTTCATCACCTGCGCCGACTCCCGGCTGGTGCCCAACCTGATCACCAGCAGCGGCCCGGGGGACCTGTTCACGGTCCGGAACGTGGGCAACGTGGTGGGGAGCGGCCGGCTGGAACCGTCGGTCGAGGCATCCCTGAAGTTCGCCCTCGACGAGCTTTCCGTCACCTCAGTGGTGGTCTGCGGCCACTCCGGCTGCGGTGCCATGACCGCGCTGCTCGCCGGCCCGGCCCCGGACCGGAAGCCAGAGGGCAAGAGCCCGGCAGGCGGGGTGGATCGTTGCCCGGTCGACTCCTGGCTGGACCACGGCCGGCCGAGCCTGGAAGCGTTCCAGGCCGGACACCCCGTCCAGGTCGCCGCGGAGCAGGCCGGGTACGGCGCGGTGGACCAGCTGGCCATGGTCAACGTTGCCGTCCAGCTCGAGCGGCTGCAGCAGCACGCCAGCCTGCAGGACGCCGCCCGGAGCGGTGAGGTCCACGTGACGGGCCTGTTCTATGACATCGCCACGGCCCGGGTCCTGCAGGTCACGGCCACCGGCATCAGCCACCTGGATCCGCTGCCGCGGGCCGAGGAACTGTCCCCGGCCTGACGGCACCTGAGGCACAAGCACGCTGGTCCTTAAGGCAAGATGGTCCCGGGCAGGAAATTCCTGCCCGGGACCATCGCTCTTTGTTGGGCCCTTACTTGCCGGACCCGATCAGCGCATCGACCTCGTTCTTTTCGCGGCTGCTCCAGGTCTCCCTGGTTGCGAGCGCTGCGATGAGCCCGATGGCACCGCAGGCGATGTAGACGATGGACACTCCGCTCCAGCCCCAGGCCGCTGCCGTGGCTGCGGCGATCAGCGGGATGAACCCGGAGATGGCGGCGGAGAACTGGTAGCCGATCGAGGCCCCGGAGGTGCGGGTGTTGGCGTTGAACAGTTCGGAGAACCAGGCGCCCTGGGCCCCGGCCAGCATGTCGTGGAGCACCGGCAGGCCGACGACGTAGACCAGCACGATCAGGAACGGGACAGCGGTGTTGACCATGAGGAACATGGGGAATCCGAACAGGATGATTCCGGCGCAGCCGGCGAGGTAGAGCTTGCGGCGTCCGATGCGGTCCGTCAGCCGGCCCCACAGGATGGTGGCGGCGACGCCGATGGCGGCCGCGAGCACCAGGCCGGTCAGGCCCACCTGCCGGTCAACGATCTTGTTCGTGCTGATGTAGGAGAGCAGGTAGGTGACGATGACGTAGAAGCCGCCGGATTCAGCCAGGCGTAGTCCGATGACGCGGAGGATGTTCCGCCAGTCGTCCTTGATGACGGTCAGCAGCGGGTTCTTGACGAGTTCGCCGCGGGCCTTGGTTTCCTCGAACTCGGGGGACTCGCTGACCTTCATGCGGATGATGATGCCTGCAATGATCAGGATGGAGCTTGCCAGGAACGGCACCCGCCAGGACCATTCGTTGTTCCAGCCCGTGGTGCCGAGGAACACGAGGTTTGCCAGCAGCAGGCCGAGCGGGACGCCTGCCTGCGGGATGCCGGTGTACTGCCCGCGCTTGCGCCATGGGGCGTGCTCGAAGGTCATCATGATGGCCCCGCCCCATTCGGCGCCGAAGGCCAGGCCCTGGACGATGCGGATGGCCACGAGCAGGATCGGTGCCAGGACACCCACCTGCTGGTAGGTGGGCAGGACGCCAATGAGGAACGTGGCCGCGCCCATCACCAGCAGCGCACCTACGAGGACAGGCTTCCGGCCGTATTTGTCGCCGAGGTAGCCGCCGACCAGGCCGCCGAGGGGACGCATGGCGAAGCCCACGGCCAGGGTGGCGAACGCGAGCAACGTGGCGGCGAGGGGATCCTGGCCAGGGAAGAAGGCGCTGCCGAAGTACAGGGCCGCCGCCGTTCCGTAGGCGAGGAAATCGTAGTTTTCAATGGTCGTGCCGACGGCGCTGCCGATGGCGACCTTCAGTTTGTCCGGTGATCCGTGTTCCGCCTGCTGGGCGTGCGTCTGCGTGAGGGTACTCATCGCGTTCATATCTCCTTCGATATGGGACAGGTTGCTTCCTGCCCCTGCGGTTGCCGCAGGCGCTGTCCCCGGTGGACACCGGTGGGGTGTCACTGGGGCTTGTGTAGAGCCTTGGCGTTTTCAATGTTGTAAAAGCTGCGGATGTGGTCACCCACGGCCCGCCGGGCCTTGTCGGCTTCCTTCCGGCGGATCGCGGCAAGGATTTCGCGGTGTTCGCTGCGGACCACCTTGGCCGTTTCCCGCCAGTTCTCCAGCCGGGCGTACGCCTCGATCATCTGGCGGTTGATGGCCGTCCGGAGGGAGCCCATCAGGTGCGCTGTGAGGGAGTTGCCGGTGGATTCGGCGATCCGCACATGGAAGGCAGCATCCAGCCGGTTGAACTCGGCGGTGGAGATCTCCGGGTCCTCCATCTGGTCCAGGATCTGCTCCAGTTCCGCCAGGTCCTCCTCGGTCGCCCGCTGGGCGGCCTCCTCGCAGCACCAGGTTTCGAGGGCGATCCTGGTCTCCAGTACTTCGGTGTGGTCGAACTGGCCGAGCGCGAGCTGGAGTTTTAGGAGGTTGATGAACCCTGATCCGGGTTCGTCAACCAGGACTGCGCCGCCGTCGGCACCCCCGCCGGGGCGGATGTCGACGATGCCCAGTGCCTCAAGGACCCTGAGCGATTCCCGCAGGGACGGGCGGGAAACGTTCAGGAGGGCGGACAGGTCACGCTCGCTGGGGAGCTTGTCCCCGGCCTTGAGCCTGCCGTCCAGGATGCGTTCCTCTATCTGGGCCATGACCTGTTCGTAGGTACGGACCCGCTGTACCGGTTCCCATGCTTCTGCGCTCATGCCGATCACCTCTTTGATTTGTCTGCCGGCGGCAGAGGGCCGCGGCACTTTCATCGTAGTTGCTCGGCCTGACCGTCTTACCGCTGCGGCTGCAGGAGCTCGGCGCGGGCCTCGTTCTCCAGCTGGCGCCGGATCTGGACGGCAAGCAGGCTCTCGTCGGCGTCGACGTCGTCCCAGGAAACGGTGCGGTCCTTGGGGACGTCGCGCTTGAGCTTCATGCCGTGGGCCAGGCCCAGGGGCAGGGCGTTGCGCTCCAGCGAGATGTGCGCCGGGGCCAGCTTGCCGAAGGCGGTGTAGCCGCCTTCACCGTCGAGGACTTCACCGGCCTTGAGGTCTTTCTTGGCGGTGGTCACGACGTCGCCGCGGAAACCCGTGGGGGCGCCGGTGGCTTCCCCGCGGAGCACGGCGGAGGCGATGCTGACTCCCAGCTCCAGGCCGATCATGTGGTACGGCCGGTAGAGCGAGCCGTAGCGGCCGGTGGGGTCGGTCTTCACGCCGTATTCCGCGAAGCACTGCACGGCGTAGTCCGTCTTGGCCTCGAACGTGACATAGACACCCCAGCGCAGGTCGCGGTCCACCTCGGTGCCGTCCCGGTTGAGGCTGGAGGCGATTTCCACGGTACCGCGGCGCGTCAGAATGCCTCCGACGGACTTTTCGCGGTAGACGTTCGGAAGGTCGTCGACGCCGGCCGGCGGGAAGAAGAGCCCCTCGTCCTGGGGCGTGAGTCCGGTGCCGTTGGCGACGGCGGCCATCTCGATGGCGGACTTGGTGCCGTCCAGGAACGAGTTGAACATCTTCGGGTTGAAGTCCCCGCTGGCGAGCTGCTCGTCGGTGAAACCGTAGTAGTTCCAGACCGTGTCCGGAGTGGAGTAATTGTATTCGGGCAGGTACTTGGTGCCCTTGCCGGCGGCCACGACATCGAAGCCCACCGTGCGGCACCAGTCGACCATTTCGCAGATCAGGGCGGGCTGGTCGCCGTATGCCATGGAGTAGACGACGCCGGCGGCCTCGGCGCGCCGCTGGAGAAGCGGGCCCACCATGCAGTCGGCCTCGACGTTGACCATGATGATGTGCTTGCCGTTGTCGATGCTCTGCACGGCGTGTGCGGTGCCGACGATGGGGTTGCCCGTCACCTCGAGGATGACCTCGACCTGCGGCTGCTGGATCAGGTCTGCGGAGCTGTCGGTCACGAAGGTGGTGCCGTTGCGCAGTGCCTCGGCAAAGCTGCCGGCAGCATAGCGCTCGGTCGGCCAGCCGGTCCGCTGCAGTGCGCCCCTGGCCTTGGGGACATCGATATCGGCAACGCCTACGACGTGGATGCCCTCGGAGTTGAGGGCCTGGGTGAGGAACATCGAGGCGAACTTGCCCGCACCGATGACGCCGACCCGGATGGGGCCCTGGGTTGCGGTTCTCTTTTGCAGGAGCGAATAGAGGTTCATGTACTACTTCCTCGTAGCGGCTGTTGTGGATGATGGTTAGTTGGTCTGACCATCTGATGTTGCAACCTTCCCATGGGGCCGGCGAATGTGTCAAGCGTCACTGCCGCGGCGGGTGCGCGGCCGCCGCGGGGCCGTGCTGCGTAGTCGCGAGTGCTGCGCGCGGCAAAGACGGGTAGTCACCCCCCGTGACTTACCTGGCCGGGCGCCGTTGAATGGTCTGACACTCATCGGGGTACGGGGAAGAGCACAGGCAGCAGTTCAGGAGACAGCACAAGCGACGGAGGAGATGGCATGGACGGGAGCAGGCCATGAGTTCCGGACTGGCGTCAGCCGTACAGTTCGCCGGGTCCCTGCCGGGGTCCATCCTGCTGACGCTCGGGCAGGCCCTCGTGGTGGTGTGTGCCTGTTCGGACATGGTCCGGCTGCTGTCCGTGCCGCGCTCCCACCGGCGGTACCTGGCCAACACTGTCTTTCGCACCCTGGCCCCGCCGGCGATCCTGGCCACCGCGGTCAGGGCGCTTCTCGACGCTGCCGCCGGCGTCTGGCCCAACGTCCCAGCCGGGATGTTCGTACTGGTGGTGCTGATCTACCGATGGCGCACCGACACCGACGAGGACAGCTGGTGGAAGGGCAAAGGCAAGGCCCTGACGCGGTGGCTCAGCAGGCGGACCGCCCTCGGGCTTCGGCCCGCCCCGGCCGCAGCGATGGCTGCGTCAGCCGCGAACCCGTCAGTCGTTGAAGAGCCCCGCCAGGTCCTCGGCCGTGAGCGCGCCGCCCGAGAGGGCGTCCCCTTCCATCACGTCGGCGAACAGCTGGGACTTCTTGGCCTTCAGCGCCATGACCTTTTCCTCGATGGTGTCCTTGGCCACCAGCCGGTACACCATGACGTTCCTGGCCTGGCCGATGCGGTGCGTCCGGTCCACCGCCTGCGCCTCTGAAGCCGGGTTCCACCACGGGTCGAGCAGGAACACGTAATCGGCCTCGGTGAGGTTGAGGCCGAACCCGCCGGCCTTGAGGCTGATCAGGAACACCGGCGCCGTGCCGTTCTTGAACTCATTGACGACGTCGGAACGGTTCCGGGTGCCGCCGTCGAGATAGCAAAACTCAATGTTCTCTTCGGTGAGGCGCTCGCGGACCTTGCCCAGGAAGCCGGTGAACTGGCTGAAAATGAGGGCGCGGTGGCCCTCGGCCACGAGGTCCTCCAGCTGCTCGAACAGCACGTCCAGCTTGCTGGACCGCACGCCGGACAGGGACTCATCCACGAGCGTTGCGTCCAGGCTGAGCTGGCGCAGCAGAGTCAGCGACTGGAAAATGGTGAAGCGGTTCTTGTTCACGTCCTCGATGAGGCCCAGGATCTTCTGCCGCTCGCGCTGCAGGTGGGTCTGGTAGACCTTCTGGTGGCGCGGGTTGAGCACCACCTCCAGGATCTGTTCCTGCTTGGGCGGCAGGTCCTTGATGACCTGCTCCTTGGTGCGGCGCATCATCAGCGGACGGACCCGACGGCGGAGCTTGTCCAGTTGCCCCCTGTCACCGTTCTTCTCCACCGGCTTCTGGTAGTACTCGGCGAACCGTGAAGGGCTCGCGAACAGCCCCGGCGCCACGATGGAGGTCAGGGCCCAGAACTCCATGAGGTTGTTCTCCAGCGGCGTGCCCGTGATGGCAAGCTTGAACGCGGCCGGAAGCTTGCGGGCGCACTGGTAGGCCTTGGACTGGTGGTTCTTCACGAACTGGGCCTCGTCCAGCACCAGCCCGGCCCAGCGCTGTCCCGCATAGGACTCGTAGTCGATCCTGAACAGCGCGTAGGACGTGATGACAATGTCCGCCCCGGCCATGGCCCCGGCGGGATCGGCGCCGCTCTTGGCGAACGTCTCGCCCACGGCGCGGACGGTCAGGCCGGGCGCGAACCGGGCGGCCTCGGCCTCCCAGTTGCCCACGACGCTGGTGGGGGCCACCACCAAAAAGGGCGTCCCGCCGTCGTTCCCTGATTTGGGGTCCGCTGTTGCCGCGCCCGGTGTCTTTGCGTCCCCTTCCGTAACGTCCGCGGAAGTTGCGGCGTGTTCCTTGGCTGCGCACATCAGGGCCAGCGCCTGGACAGTCTTTCCCAGGCCCATGTCGTCCGCGAGCACGCCGCCGAGGCTGTGGCGGTACAGGAAGCTCAGCCAGTTGTAGCCCTCCAGCTGGTACGGGCGCAGCTCCGCGTTGAGGGTGGCCGGGAGCGGCAGGCCCTGGACGCCGTCCGCCAGCAGCCCGCCCACCGCCGCGCGCCAGGCGGACGCCTGCTCGTCCACGATCCCCAGCTGGGCAAGTTCATCCCACAGGCCGGCCTGGAAGCGGCTGATCTGCAGCGGGGCGTCCTTGTCGCCGGGGTTGTCCTGAAGCGAGCGGGCCTCATCGATCAGCGCCCGCAGCTGGTGCAGCTCCGGCAGGTCGAGGGAGAAATACGCGCCGCTGGGCAGCAGCATGCGCGTCTGCCCGGCGGCGAGGGCGGAGAACAGGGCAGCGAAGGAAACCGGCTGGCCCTCGAGGGTGATCACGATGCCGAGGTCGAACCAGTCGCGCTGGTCGGTGGCTTTCGTGGAGATGGCCACCACGGGGGCTTCCTCGGCCTCCCGGTAGTCCGCGATGTCGCCGGAGGTGTCCACGTCGACGCCGGGCGTGTTCCGCAGCCGGGGGAGCACCTCCTCCGTGAAAGCCAGGGTGTCCAGCCCGCTCAGCTCCGCGGTGGCCGCGAGCCGCGGCGTGCCCCAGCCGCCGCTGGCCGACTCGCCCAGCTTGGGCACCACGTCCCACGGCTGGCCCACGGCCTCCAGGATCCGGGCCTCGGCCGGATCGTCACGGTAGCCATGGTCGCCGGGGTGGCGCCAGAGCGGCTGCGCGGTGACGATGGTGCCGGACTTGTAGTGCCACTCCCAGTGCAGGCGCACGCGGTGGTCGGTGCCGTAGTTGGCCAGCAGCGACAGTGTCGGGATGGCGAGCTCGGGCAGCTCGACGGACTCGTCCGCCGCCGTCACGCGCGCGGTCTGCTTGAGCTTGGGGTAGAACCCGGTCAGGAAGCGGCCTTCATCCCGTTTTGGGATGTGCAGCGTGTTGCCCGCCGTGACGAAGGCCAGCAGCTCCTCGCTCAGTCCGCTCTCCAGCGGGGCAAGCGTGATGGTCTCGTCCGCGGCGACGCCCGGCAGCGAGTCCCCGCTGGACGTGAGGAAAATACCGTGCGCCGGGCGGCCGATGGTGCCCACCGACGCCGGATCAACCTCGGTGCCGTCGACCGTGATGGTGGACGCGAGCTCCAGGCCCCCGTCCTGGGTGCCGCTTCCGTAGCGGCCCAGGTTCAGGCCCACCGCCGCAGGCTCCGCCGCCACGTTCACGGGCTCCTGGCCGCGGCTGTGCACCAGGGCGACGCCGAGCTGCCGGGCTTCCTCCAGCAGGCCCCACAGGTTCTTTCCGGCGAAGGTGTTCAGCCCCAGCCAGAGGGACGACGACGACGAGTACGCACGGCTGGCGCCGGCGGTGTGCGCCGCGAGGAAGGTCTGCATCCACTCCACGTGGGCCTGGTTGCACTCGCGTTTGAAGCTCAGGTAGCTCAGGGTGTTCCACGAGACGTCGCCGCGGATCCATTTGCCCTTGGCGCCCATGATGACAGGGCGGGCCTTGAGCTGGCGGACGCTCCGGAGCGGATCCCGGCGGCCTGTGTAGGAGAAGTGCGGGGCCGGTTCCTCCACCTCGAACTGCAGGGCCAGGGGCGTGCCGCCGCTTTGCTGGGCAGGGCCGGCCTGCGAAATCAGGGGGCTGAGCGCCTGCTCCCAGTCCGAGAGTGCCGGCACCGACTTTTCCCGCGACACCCTCGAGACGTCCGCGGGGGACAGGAGCTGCACCCGCACGGCCGCATTGTCTTCGGCCGCGAACAGGAGCGCGGCCACATGCTTGCAGTCCTTGCGGACCGGGCAGCTGCAGACCCCCACCGTGCAGCTCCAGCCGCCGCCCTTCCGGACCAGCTTGGCCGTGGTGGAGTACGGCACTTCGGAGCCGCCCCGGACCCTGCCGAGCATCAGGCCGGTGGCGGCGTCGAACGAGATCCCGGCGACACGGCCGCCCATGGCATAGGCGAGCCCGGCCGCAAGGGAGCGGTCGTTGATCGCGGGGGTCTGGATTGCCAGTGCCGCACTGTCGTCCGGTTGGGAAGGCATGGGTGCGCGCTACTTTCGGCAGGTCGAAAATCTGCAGGTTATCTGATCCATCTTAGTCGGGCGGGAGGGGCCCTCAAATTTGCCGCCGCCCGCCGTCGTTCCCTGCTGTTTTGTCCTGCGGTTGTCCCCACGGGTGATGCGGCGCAAACTTCGCCTGACGTTCATTTCGCCCTAAACCTGCGGGCGCGCAGCGGCGCGTACGTTGGGAGAGTCCTGAGCATCACCGGCTTTCTGCAGTAAGGATTTCCCATGACTTCCAGCGAATACCCCGTTGTCCTGACCGTCGAAGGCGCCGCGGGCGGCGACAGTGCCAATGACGCAGAGACCGTCGATTCCAACGTTGCCGTGGTGAACGCCATGTACCAGGAGCTCCTCGGTTCGGGTGAAATCGCGCCCAGCGCCCTGCGCAGCTATTTCGTGGACTTTTATCTGACTCAGTCCCTCGGCGGCGGCTTTGCGCAGTATGTGTTCACCGCCCCGGACCGTGAGGAGCTCGACGCTTACATCCGCGAGGGCCTGGAAGGCATGGGCGCCGCCGGGCACGTTGACCTCTTCGACCGCACCGTGGAGGCGTTCGACTCCCTGTCCGAGGAGGAAGCGGATATCTACCTGGACGGCGCGGCCGACGCAGGGGAGGACAGCGAGCTGCCCGAACGAGTGCAGGCCATGGAGGACCTCGACGCCGAATTCGAATCGCTCCTCGAAACGGAGGACATCGTGGCACTCAACGCGGCGTGGCTGCGCGGTCAGGAGGGTCTGCTGGTCCTGAACGACGACGAGATCACCGCGCACATCGCCAAGCGCGTGGCGGCGCTGCCGGACCTCGAAGAGCGGCGCGCCGAGGCCGAGGAAGAGGCTCTGGAGAACGCCCCGGAATTCGAGGTGATCATCCGCGAGCTGTGCGACATCGCCGGATACGAGCTGCAGAAAATCACCATGGGCGACCCGAACTACGACCACAACGGTGAAACGGTGCTCGCCTGGCGCTTCAGCACCGACCACGGCGACTTCCTCATGATCGAGGACGATGACGAGGCCTTCATGCTCAACCCGGAGACCAAGGAAATCGTGGCCGCCGTCGAGTTTGAGGAGCTGGACGAGGACCTCGTAGAGGCGTAGCGCGGAGCGGGCCGGCCGGCGTTTCCCGGCGCCGGCCGGCCGTGTGTCGGCCTTGTTGAGGGGTTTCATAGGGTTTTATTAAAGGTTTCCGCAGGGTGGCGTCCAGATACTGGCATTCTCTTCAGATCATGGACCTGAAGAGGATCACCCCGCTGGGTCTCAGCCGGGTGAAGTCTGGGGCCTTTGAGGGGAGCTTTCCATGAAACCTGCAAGAATTCGTCCACGCCTGGCAGCAGCCGTCACGGCCGGCGCGCTGCTGGCGCTGGCCGTTCCTACCGCTGCGGTTCCGGCTTTTGCCGTCATCAGTGACCCGGGAACGCACATCATCACCGTTTTCCCGGAACGGGACATGGTCTCCGCCGAAGGATACGCTGCCGGCGACCGTCCCACGATCCAGGTGCTTCGCGGCGGCGCGGTCATCGGCACGGCGTCCAACCTGGTGCCCGTGGCCGGCATCGTGGAAGTCAACCATCCCGGCGGAGGATGCTGGGAAGGCACCACTCCGGACATCCGCTCGGGTGACGTGATCCGTGTTCTGACAGCGCCCGACGTCGGCGACCAGACGTTCGTAGGCAACGTCACCGTCACGCAGCCGGCCACCAAGATCAACGCCAGCACCGTAGTCATGAAGGGCACCGCTGCTGCACCCGGCGGCGGGCAGCTTCCGGCGGACCAGCTGGAAGCCAGGGTGGTGGCAGGCAACCAGTCGTTTGCGCTCAACGGGCGGCGCACGCTGCGTGCCGGTGCCCCGGGTTCGGGCGAAGACGGCGTCGTTGTTTACGACGGGCCGGGCCTCACCACCTGGACAGCCACCTGGACGGGTCTCGCCGGGGTTGGCGCCGACGGCGTGTCCGACGCAGACCGCGCGTCATCACCGACCACCTCCGAAAGCCGGGGCATGTGGCTGGGACGCAACGCCGCGACCGGCAATGAAGTCACGATTTTCGAGTACGCGGCGATCGGCGGGCCGGCGGCCCCGTGCACGGCGCCGCTGGCCAAGGGGCCGAGCACGCCTGACCTGACGGCCGCGACCGACACGGGCCGGTTCAACACGGACAACATCACGCGCAGCACCACCCCCGCCTTCGCAGGTGCAACCGCATTGCCGGACGCAGCGAGCGTCAACCTCTACATTGACGGTGTGGCCAGCGGCTCGGCGTCAGTGGCAGCGAACGGCAGCTACTCCATCACGTCCAACCGGCCGCTGGCCAACGGCCGGCACACCGTGACGGCAGGGGAAGTCAGCCCGGGCGGCGTCGAGACACGGTCCACCGGGTCCCTCGCCATCACGGTGGACACCGTGGGACCCGTGGTTACCGCCAAGGGCCCGGCCGTCAACTCAATGATGGCCAGCCAGACAGCCAACGTCACGGCAACCTTCAACGAGGCGATCGCGGGACTGGGAACGGCGTCCTTCACCCTGAAGAACTCGGCAGGTGCGCTCGTCGCGGCTCCGGTCACGTGGAATGCCACCACCCGGGTTGCCACCCTGAACCCGAATGCGACGCTGGCGGCTGACCGGAAACACACCGCAACGCTGACGGCGGGCATCACGGACATGGCCGGCAACCCGATCGCGGCCAACTCCTGGGCGTTCACCACGGGACCGCGGCCGGTGGTGACCGCCAAGTCCCCGGGCACGAATGCAACGGCCGTCAGCCGCACCGCCAACGTCACCGCGACCATCAGCGAGAATGTGACCGGCGTCGCCAACGGAACATTCGCCCTCCGGAACGCCGCCACCGGCGCCCTGGTGAGCTACGCCGTCAGCTACAACGCCTCCACCCGGGTGGCAACGCTGAACCCGAATGTGACCCTGGCGGCCAACACGCGGTACACGGCCACCATTTCCACCAGCATCAAGGATGCCGGCGGGAACCCGCTCAGCGGTCTTTCCTGGAGCTTCACCACAGGACGGTAGCCGCGCAGCATTGCAGGACCTC